>DAIMKE010000034.1:0-15145 GCA_036721875.1 Bradyrhizobium sp.
AGATCATGTCCAAGGTCGGCTTCGGCTCGTCCGACTACGGCAACTCCTTCGACGATTTCGAGCACGGCTGGATGAGCGCGATCACGCCGCAAACGACCGTGATCGTGCTCGGCGACGCCCGCAGCAACAACCTAGATCCCCGCGCGGATATTTTGCGCCGCATCGGCGAGCGGTCGAAACGGCTGGTGTGGCTCAACCCTGAAGGACGCATGGCCTGGGGCTGGGGCGATTCGGAGATGCCGCGCTATTCGACCTTCTGCACCGTCGTCCGCCAGTGCTCGACGGCAAAGCAGCTCGAGCGCGCGGTGTCCGATATCGTGGCGAGCTATCAGTAATGTCGTCTTCCGCAGCCCGTCCCCGCGACAACGTCCCCGACGCGCTGTCGGTGCTGAATTCGGTATTCGGCCTGCCGGCCTTTCGCGGCGAACAGGAAAAAATCATCCGGCACGTTACCGACGGCGGCAACTGCCTGGTGCTGATGCCGACCGGCGGCGGCAAGTCGATGTGCTATCAACTGCCGTCGTTGCTCCGCGAGGGCTGCGGCATCGTGGTGTCGCCACTGATCGCGCTGATGCGCGACCAGGTCGCGGGGCTAAAGGAGGCCGGCGTCAACGCGGCGGTGCTGAACTCGACACTTTCGTTTAACGAGGCCTCGGAAGTCGAGCGCCGGCTGCTGGCCGGTGACCTCGATCTGCTCTATGTCGCGCCCGAACGACTGCTGACGCCGCGCTGCCTCACGCTACTCGGACAGGCCAAGATCGCGCTGTTTGCGATCGACGAGGCGCATTGCGTGTCGCAATGGGGGCATGACTTTCGCCCGGAATATATCGGCCTGTCCGTGATTGCGGAGCGCTTTCCCGACGTGCCGCGCATTGCGCTCACGGCCACCGCCGACGAAATGACGCGCAAGGAAATTGTCGCCCGGCTCGGACTTGCCGGGGCGCCGAATTTCGTTGCGAGTTTCGATCGTCCCAACATTCGTTACGAGATCGTCGAGAAGCAGAACGCGCCGGCCCAGCTCAAGGCCTTCATCAGCGAACGGCACCCGGGCGACGCCGGCATTGTCTATTGCCTGTCGCGCGCCAAGGTCGAAGACACCGCAGCCGCGCTGACCAGAGCCGGGATTCCGGCACTACCCTATCACGCCGGCCTGGATGCAGGCCTGCGCGCCCGCAACCAGGACCGCTTCATCAACGAGGACGGCATCGTGATCGTCGCCACCATCGCGTTCGGCATGGGCATCGACAAGCCGGACGTGCGCTTCGTCGCGCATCTCGATCTGCCCAAGAGCATCGAGGCCTATTACCAGGAAACCGGCCGCGCCGGGCGCGACGGCAAGCCTTCCAGCGCCTGGATGACCTATGGCCTGTCCGACATCGTGCAGCAGCGCCGCATGATCGACGAATCCACCGGCTCCGACGCGTTCAAGCGCGTGTCGATCGGCAAGCTCGAAGCGCTGGTGGCGCTGGCGGAAACCGCGGGCTGCCGGCGCAACCGGCTGCTCGGCTATTTCGGTGAGGAGGTCACCGGCACCAATTGCGGCAACTGCGACAACTGCCTGTCGCCGCCGCAACTCCGCGACGGCAAGGTCGCCGCGCAAAAACTGCTGTCCTGCGCCTATCGCACCGGACAACGATTCGGCGCCATGCACCTGATCGACGTGCTGATCGGCCGGCTGACCGAGAAGGTCACCCAGTTCGGGCACGACAAGCTCTCCGTGTTCGGCATCGGCCGTGAGCTCAACGAGAAGCAATGGCGCGCGGTGATCCGCCAATTGGTCGCGATGGGCCATCTGCGGGCCGACAGCGAGGCTTTCAACGCGCTGAAGCTGACCGAGAGCGCGCGCGGAGTCCTGAAGGGCGAGACCGAAATCATGCTGCGCGAGGCGGCACCTGGCACGCGCATCCGTGCCAGCCGCGATAAATCAAGGCGCGGCGATCTGGCGCCGCGCGCCGAGACCAAGCCCGGAGATGCGCCCCTGCAGGCCGCACTGCGGGCATGGCGCTCCGAGATCGCGCGCCAGCGCAACGTGCCGGCCTATGTCGTGCTGCACGATTCCACCCTCGACGGCATCGCCGCCGCGCGGCCGGCGACGCTCAACGAACTCCGCAGCATCCCCGGCATTGGCGACAAGAAGCTCGAACACTATGGCGATGAACTGATCGCGCTGGTGAGAGCGGCGGACGCGTAAGGTCCGCGCGCCGCTCACCCATTGCGGAACGTGTATCCGTATCCATTGATCGCCGGCGCGCCGCCGAGATGGGCGTACAGAACCTTCGATCCCGCGGGGAAATAGCCCTTGTTCACGAGATCGATCATGCCCTGCATGGATTTTCCCTCGTAGACGGGATCGGTGATCATGCCTTCGAGACGCGCACACAGCCGGATGGCTTCCTTGGTTTCCTCCGACGGGACGCCATAGGCGGGATAGGCGTAGTCCTCGATCAGGACGACGTCGTCTTCGACGATCTCCTGGCCGAGTTCGACGAGACCGGCGGTGTTGCGGGCGATGTCGAGCACCTGGGCCTTGGTCTGGGCCGGCGTGAAGGATGCATCGATTCCGATCACCTTGCGCGCGCGGTCGTCTTTGGCAAAGCCGACCAGCATGCCGGCATGGGTGGAACCGGTGACGGTGCAGACGACGATGTAATCGAAGGCGAAGCCGAGTTCCTTCTCCTGCGCCCTGACCTCTTCGGCGAAGCCGACATAGCCCAGCCCGCCATATTTGTGCACGGAAGCGCCCGCCGGGATCGCATAGGGCTTGCCGCCCTTGGCCTTCACATCCGCAATTGCGTCTTCCCAGCTTTGGCGGATGCCGATGTCAAAACCTTCGTCTACCATCTGGACATCGGCGCCCATGACCCGGCTGAGCAGGATGTTGCCGACGCGGTCATAGACGGCGTCCTCGTGCGGGACCCAGCTCTCCTGCACAAGGCGGCACTTCATGCCGATCTTTGCGGCCACGGCAGCCACCATCCTGGTGTGGTTGGACTGCACGCCGCCGATCGAGACCAGCGTATCCGCGTTGGAGGCAATCGCGTCGGGGACGATGTATTCGAGCTTGCGCAGCTTGTTGCCGCCGAAAGCGAGGCCCGAGTTGCAGTCCTCGCGCTTGGCGTAGAGCTCGACCTTGCCGCCGAGATGGCGCGTCAGCCGCTCCATTTTCTCGATATGGGTCGGCCCGAACGTGAGCGGATAGCGTTCGAATTTTTCCAGCATGGTCATCCTCGTTGATGGTCCCGGTCTCGGGGAAACGACCTAGCACCAGCTAATGGAAAGGTGCTCTCCAAATCAGCGCACATATTTCATATCCATTGCGCCAATGTAGCCTTGCATTACTGTTTCATCCGTTATTCAACAGATTCAGGAAAGATTCTTTCATGGCTGGCCGGCTCGACCGCGTCGACCTCAAGATGTTGCGATTGCTGCAGAATAGCGGCCGGCTGACCAATGCGGAGCTGGCCGAAACGGTCGGCGTCAGCGCCGCGACCTGTCATCGCCGGACGCAGCGCCTGTTCGACGAGGGCTATATCAGCCAGGTGCGGGCAATGGTCGCGCCGCGCAGGGTCGGCAAGGGGGCGCTGGTCATGGTCGGCGTGGTGCTCGACCGGTCCACGCCGGATAGCTTTGCGGCGTTCGAGCGGGCGATCGCCCAACTCAAATTCGTGCTGGATTGCCACCTGGTGGCCGGCGATTTCGACTATTTCCTGAAAATCCGCGTCGGCGACATGGAGGACTTCAATCGTATCCACGGCGAACAGCTGATCGCGCTTCCGGGCGTCCGGCAGACCCGGACTTTCTTCGTCATGAAGGAAGTGGTCGATAACGCGCCGCTCGATTTCTGATTGCGCTCCTCACCACAAAACCGGCGCACTCTTGTCCTGATCCTCGCGCCGGAACCTTGCGAGACTCTGGTCACACAGCGCCCGATGTCCTATCACCCGAACATGACCCAGCGCCCCTCGCAGGCCCTAGCCCTTGCCACCCTTCTCATTGCGATGCCGGCCTTTGCCTCGGATGAGCTGCAGCGGCAGCAACCCGATACCATCATCTTCGCGATGATGTCGGGCAAGTGCCGGACGCTCAGGGTCGGCGGACGCGATCTCCCCTGCCGGGCCGTCGCCTTCTTCCAGACCGAGGAAGGCAGGGCAAATTTCACGATCGCGATCAACGACCCCAAGGACGACAGCCACATCATCACCTTTTCCGGCGACAACGGGCGAAGGCCGGACGCCAACGTCTACGAGCTGCCGATCGACCGGATGCTGCTGAAATCCAAGGATCGTCCGAAGGCCGATGGCCTGCCGGTGCCGGCGATCGAACCGGCCACCGGCCTCTGCAGGCAGGTCGGGAATTTCGTGACGCTGGAGCTTACCAGCATTTCCTGCACCGCCGTCGACAGGAACGGCAAGAATTACGAGCTGCAGTATCAGTCCGACGGCACGCCGATGGCGGTACGCCGCATCAAGCGGATGCGTGTCGGCAGTCCCGCGGTGTCGCCGTTCGACGATGTGAAATGAAAAGGCCTTCCGATCAAACCGAAACTAGCGCACGGCCTTCGGCGGCAGAACGGCGGTCGCCACGTCGAACGCTATCCCCCACCGCGGTCGTTCTTCCTCGACGCCGGGCACGATGATCTGCACGGCTCCGCCGTCGCTGACGGTGTAGGATGCCGCCAGTGCGGCGGCTTCCAGCGCGGCGCCTCGCGAGTCATAGACGCCGCCGATCTTGACGTTGTCGGCGAAAACCGACCAGCCGAGCGGCGCCTTTACGATTTCGAAGACCGACTTCTCCATCTGCTCACCTGTAGCGCTTCTGCCCCTCGCCGACGCGGCGGATCCGGATCGTGGAAGTTACGCGGCGCCGGGCCGGGCGATCCCGATCCACGGCTTTCGCCCCATCGACCACCCGCAACGCGGCGAACGCGCCCTCGACCGGAGGCAGCGCGATCTCCTTGCGCACGGCATCGATCATCTGGTCGAACTCAACTTCGCTCATCGCACGCTCCATTTCACCGGGCGGGAGATCAGGCTCCGCCGGGATGATAAAAAGGGACCGCGCTTGTCACAGATCGCCACGCAAGTTTGTTGTTTGAAAGCTCGGCCGCAGTCGCTCCGGTGGCAAAATGGGGTCGAAATCGGGGACGATCAAATAGCTTGGTGGAACCGGCACCGCCGTTGGCGATGATCCCTCGCTGCACCCTGAAGCGGCTGGGCTTGGCCCAACTTGCCCCATGCGTGCTAGATTCGGCAGCGAATCAGGAGGGTTAGCATGCCGGTAGACAGCGACAGCGCCATTGCGTGGCACCGCGCCCAGCTCAGGAAGCTTCGCGAGACCCTGAAGGATTTGGAGCCCAACAGGTTCACGGTAGGCCAGCCGGCGCAATCGGCCACGACCGGCAAGATGCAGAAAGCGATTGCCGAACTGCAGCAGAAGATCAGGCAGTCCCAACACATCGTCGCTGCCTATGAGCGGCAGACCCGGCGCCCGCTTGCGACCGACCAGCGAAGCCTCGCCAGCGTAAGCTGGAGCAGCTGGAATGCCCAGACGGCTCACGCCCGCACGAGGTAATCCGAAGCCGCGGTGTCGGCCGGCGAACACGGTCCGACACCGAGTGGAATGTTACGTACGGACCCGAGACCCTGCGGCTCCCGGTGCGCCACGATAACGAACGTCGTATCCGGCAGTTCGGCCCGTAGCAGGGACATCACCTGCTTTTCGGTTTCGACATCGAGCGCGCTGGTGGCTTCGTCGAGAAATGCCCAATCCGGCCTGGCCAGGATCAGCCGTACCAGCGCAAGCCGCTGTTGTTCGCCGACGGAAAGATCGGCAGCACTCTGGTTTCCAGCATCGAGCCTGTGCCCCAGCCCTGTCGTTCGGAGCAGGCGTTCGATGGTGCCGGGCGCCACGCTGTCCGGTTCGGAAGGATAGGCGGCTGCGGCAACGAGCGGCGCCAGCGGCATGTACACCTGCTGGGGCATGAAGCACAGATGCCCCTCGGGAAGCTCAATGCGGCCTTCGCTGAAGGTCCACAAGCCCGCGAGCGCCTTCAGCAGCGTGCTCTTGCCCAGTCCTGACGCCCCGCTGAGCCAGACAGTGTCGCCCTTGTTGATCGCAATATCGCCGATCCGGAGCAATGGCCGCTTGTCCGGCGTGAAGATCGACACGTCCCGCATCCGCAAGACGCCGTCCGATGACCGCGTTATGTCGAGCGGACGTTCGAGCGTCCCGACGCCATCGATCTCGTCGAGAAACCGCTGGATCCGCTTTGTCGTCGCGACGAGGTCGGAGACGAATTTGTAATTGAAGACGAACCACGACAGCGTGGTTACCACGTTCTGGAAAGCCGACGCCACCTGCATCAGGCCGCCGAGCGTTACCTTGCCGGCGAGAAAGGCAGGTAGCGCGATGAACATCGGGATTCGAAGGACGGTCTGGAAATAGGGCCTCTGGAACAAGCCGTAGATAAATTCACGGGCGATTACCCTGCGCCAGTTGCCGACGAGCGCCTGGAAGCGATGATCGAGGGCGCGCCTTTCGCTTTGCTCGCCGCCCGACAATGCGACGGCAGCCGCGTTCTCGCGCAGGCGCATCAAGGCGAACCGAAAATCCGCCTCGCGTTTCTGTTGTTCCGCAAGCAGGCCCGGCATCTGACGGCCAAGGGTATGCGTCAGTCCGGTCGCGATCGCCACGTAAATCGGAGCCGCCCAGACCATGTAGCGGGGAATCTCGAATCCGACCCCGAACAGTTCGAACGACAGAGGAAAAGTGGAGAGTTGCCAGAGCAGCGTGACGAAGGAAACGAGCCCGATCAGGCTCATCAGGAAATCAAGCACCTTCGTCAGGATCGACTCGACGAATTCGCGACAGTCCTCCGCAATGCGCTGGTCCGGATTGTCGATGCTGGCGCCGCCGAGAGACGGCTGCAGAAACCAGTACGCCTTGGCCGGCAGCCATTTGTCGAGCACCGCATCCGTCAACCGTCGCCGCCAGCGGATCTGAAGGTGTTGCCGGGTGAATGATCCGACCAGATGCAAGCCCGCCGACGTTCCGATCAGGGCGGCAAAGATTCCGACCTGCGTCACCGCCGCGGATGCATCGAGGCGCTGCAACGCGTTGTAGAAATCCGCGCTCCACTGGATCAGCCGCAGGGTGATCTGGATGCTGGCAATCTGGCAACCGATGATGAAGGCAAGCAGGGCAAAGCCTGCCCAGCGAAAAGGTCCGCCGGCGGCCATGCGGAGCAGCCGCCAGATCGCGTTGAGTGTTTTGCGCATACGATCCGCCGCACCTTTTCATCTACGGACAGGAAGCAAGATCCTCCTGCTCCGCTCATCCCGCGAGACGGCGCTCAAAATGCGTAATTGGCGCCAACCTTGAAGGTTCGGCCCGGCGCGGTCCTCAGCTCGAGCGGATTTGAGATCGCGACCGCGGTGGTCGGCACGGTGTTGTAGGTGGTCGTGCCGTTGAGCGAGGCGAAGTACCGCGTGTCGGCGAGGTTGAGAATCGAACCGCGCAAGGTCAGACCCGGAAGCGACTGCGGCGACCAGCCGACGATGGCGTCGAACACGATATATCCGTCAGCTCGATAGAGCAGCGGCGAGGAGCGCGACAGCACATCGCTGGCCCAGGTCGATATCAGCTGCGCATCGAAACCGTTGGGCCGATCGCTGTAGCGAAGTCCGAACACGCCCGAGAACGGCGTCGTGCCGTCGAACGCGACGACGGGGCTTTTGGCGTCAAGCCGCTGCTTTCCTTCGGTATAGGCAATCGACGCGCTTGCGGTCCAGTTTTCGTGGAAACGAAACTCACCCGCCATTTCGACACCCCAGAGCTTCACGCTGGAAAGGTTCTGGTAAGTCAGGTCGTCCAGGCCCGGAAAGTTGACGCTGGGAATGGGTACGAAATTCTGAATGAAGTCGGTGTAGTCCGCCTTGAACACGGTCGCAGTGAAGTAGCCCCGGCTGAACTGGCCGCGAATGCCGGCCTCATAGCTCTTGACCTGCTCGGGCCGGAGCCTCGGGTTCGGGACGAGATCCTGATTGACGCCCGCACCGTTCGGCAGCGACGTGTACAGCTGCTGCGAGGTCGGCATCTTGAAGCCTTCCGCATAGCGGCCGACCAGCGAAATGTTTTCGGTGGCCTTGTAGACTGCGCCCGCCTGCTTGACGAGCTTTTCGCTCTGGATCTGCTTTGGTTCGTTGCCCGGCCGGACGACATAGAACGGGTTTGGCCGCGGATCGAGATCGTAGGTCGCATACCGGACGCCCGGCGTCAGACTGAGCCTGTCGTTGAGAAGCAGTATCTCGTCCTGAATGAAGCCGTCGATGCGCTGGGTCGTGGCATTGGCGAAATTGAACCCTCCGGCGTTGGCCACCGTGACAACTCCGGTCGTCAGATTGGTGGTCATGTCGCGGCGCTGGTAGTCCGTGTCCGCGACGCTCGCATACGCCCCGTAGGTGAGCTTGTGCGTGGCAATGAAGGTCCTGAAGGACGAATTCAGCTGCAGATCGGCTTCCGTGAACTTTTCCTTGTAGTTCAGCAGAAAGTCGAGCCGGTCATTCTGGCCATTGGCGAGGCGGCGGGTCCTCACTCCGGTAAAATCCCGCTCCTGCGGCGAGTTCGATATCTGCCATTTGACCTGGTCCAGCCATCCGAGATTGGGCGTGTAACGATGCGCGAGCGTCAGGCGCTCGCGGGTCTGAACCTGGTCACGAATGTAACTGAGATTTCGTATGCCACCGCTCTGCAGGCCGAGGTCGAAACGCTGGTCGACCGTTACGTCCTTTCTCAGCATCTCTCCGGTCAGCTTCACCTCATGCTCTTTGTCGGGGTTCCACACCAGCTTGCTGAGAATATCGTAGTCACTGCCATCAAGCGGGTTCAGCTTGTTGCAGCGGATCGCCTCCGGATTCCGCGGGCAGCCATAGATGCCGCCATCGGCGCGGGCCTTGCTGAGCGTTCCCTCGTTGTAGGACCGCTGCGATAACGAGATCATCGCCGAGAAATCGCCGAAGCGCACCGCGCTCGTACCCGTCTTGAAGAAGCTGTTGTCGTAGGAGTCGAAAGCCGTATCGAGCTGGCCTCCGAATTTACGGCCCTTCAGATAGTCTTCCGGATCCTTGGTGACGAAGGCAACGACGCCGCCCAGCGCGTCGGCGCCCCACATCACGCCGGCCGGTCCGCGGATGATCTCCACCGCCTTCAGGTTCGCCATGTTCACGAAGTCACGGTTCCCGTCGACGATGCTTTCGATCACGCGGGTGCCGTCGATCAGCATCTGTACGCGGTTGTTGGACACGCCACGAATGGTGAACCCGGCGAGATTGCCGAACGGATCGGTCCCGGATGTCGTCTTGGCGACTGTTATGCCCGGTTCGTAACGAACCAGATCCTGCACGTCGCGCACCATGCGCTCATCAAGCTCCTGGCGTCCAATGACCGTGACGTTCTGCGGAAGATCGAGGGCCTGCCGCGCATTGCGGTCGGCATAGGCGGTGATGGTGTCGAGGTCGATGCCGTAGCTGGCCGCTATTCGTGCCCCCGCTTCGTAGCGCTTGCGTTCTTCCTCTGCCGACTGCGCATTCACCTGCGCCGTGAGCGCTATCGTCGATGCAGCCGCGAGGATTGCAGTACGCCACCCTGCCCCGGCGCTGGCCAAGGTCATCTTCTTCATTACATCCCCCAAAGAACAGAACAATAATTCCGAGGGACGGTCTCGTATTACGAAGCATTAGATTCAATTATAACGCGTCAATTTCGGGTTCTTTTGGCCCTGATTGGAATTACATTACTTGTATGGAGATTTTATACTTAGTCTTGTTCTAGTATTACGCTCGCCCAGTATTCACTGGTACGGCGGCAGGGTCCGGTTCGGTGAGCGTGAAGATGGCGTCCGCAATTCCCTTCATGGGGCTGGCGTCGTTCAGCGAGCCCCTCGCAGGAAGCAACACGGCCGAAGACGCGATGCCCAGATCGCGCAGCTGATACGGCGTGCCGTGCCCATATTCGAGATGACCTCTGCCGATGATGCCGATGACGAGCGGCGGGTCGGGCCGCTCCAGCGCCCGCGCAATGTTGCAGGCAAAGGCGCGATCCCAGGTCTGCTGGGCGCGGATGAATCGATCGAGTTTTGGATCCATCGCCGATACCGGCGCTGTCGGCGCGCGATTGAGCCCGAGGCCGAACAGATATTCGCGATAGGCAATGGTCGCCTCGGCGGCGGGGGTCAATCCATCGCGCTCATCTTCGGGCACGGCGTCCCATCCATCCTTGCCGACGCGCGTCACCAGCGGTCGATTGCAATTGAGCGCCAGCATCGGGACCTGCTGCTGCCGGCAGAAATGAAAAAGCGGCAAATAGAGCTGCGCGTCGTAACCCCAGACGTTTTTCCAGTCGACCTTGTCGAGAAATTCCTGGTTGCCGAGTTCGCCCGCAACCCATTCGTCGAGCACGGGCTGGACGCGCCGCGGAAACATCTCGAAGCCGACCGCAACGTTCCGCCTGATGAACCTGATGATGGTCGCAACGTGGAGCTGCCAGCGATGGATCTCGGCGATCGTATGGGTTTCGCCTAGCAGCACGACCTGGCGCTCGGCCATTTCGTGCATCAGCCTGACCTCGTCGATCTGACGTGCGTTCGATGGATCGATCCAAACTCCAAGTGGATGCTCGGAAGACATCAGGGCATCCCAAAGGCCTGCGCTGGTCCGACCAGAATCAGTCCCAGCGGTTCGCCGTCCTGCCCAATGGCGGCCAGTTCGACATCGTCATCCATTTCGGCTCTGCGCCAGCCTGCAACGGCTCCGGCGCGCAAATGCAGATGGAAATCGGCAGCGATCAGATTGATGAACCCCATGGCGGGATTGATGGCGGGAACCATGCCGCGCCAGCGCTGATCCAGTCCCGGCCGCCGCATCTGAATTTCGATTTCAATCCCGGCTTCGATCGCGGCACGCAAAGGCTGAAAGGCAGGATCGTCGTTGGAAAGCGACGCGACCTCCGAGGACTGCTTTTCCGGCACCACGACCGGAACGCCGGCGAACGAAGCAAAGCCGGTGTCGAACTTGTCGCCATTATCCAGGCTCACCACCGTAAACAGCGTTTCCTCATCAGCGTTTTGAAATTCAAGCTTGGGGAGGACCCTGTCCTTCATTCGCGCCGTGCGATCGATCACAACCGATGAGATGGACGCCAGATCGATACTGCAGTTATGGGCCTGACCGATGCAGAAGACCCGGTCGGCCTGTTTCTCAAGCCTTTCGATATTGCCGATGCGCTCATGGGTTACGCCGTCGTTCTGCGCCACGATCATCAGCTTTCCGGCCAAGGGAAGCTTGTTCAATATTCGAAGCGGCGGGTCGGAAAGCCGTTGCCGCAAATCGTCACCCGACATTGTGTTCCTTGTCCCTCGCTTTTCCAGTTCGAAACATTGTCTGGAGGAACTCTAACGCAACGTCCACATCTCAACCGCGCTGGAATAGGAACAATAGAGGTCTTCAAGGCCTCCTTTGCGGTTAGACTTAGAATAACTTCAGGATACGCATGCGCTGGCGGCTGCATGCGCGCTCAGTTCGCAGCCGCGCGCGCATGTTTCAAGGACACAGCGGCGGAGCCCCGATCCTCAGCTCCTGGCCGTCTCCTTCGCTTTGCCTTGCAGGAAATCAGAAAGATGAAGGCCCGCGCACTACGGGCGATGTCCGCCGTCTTCAGTTCGGCCTTGGCGTCGGCGATCTGGTCGCCCCCACATTCTGAGAGCAGGAACAATCAAATTAACAGCTATGTCCAAGACACCTATGTCCAGGACCATCTCCGACAATCTCCGACAGGAGAATGGATGCTCCCCGGGGCCGAACCAGAGTCCGATGCCGCCCGCGTCCACTCCTGCACTCTAAGGCGTTTCCATGGCGGCCCGGAAGCAAACACGCGCGACCACAGGGCCGGGCACCTAGACTTTGTGCGAAGGCGATTTCTGGTGGATCGGGCGTGGCATCCTGCATACACTGGACGACAGCCGCCGCCCGTTCCGGGCCATCGCCCCGGATCATGCGGCAACAAAGATGAGGTCCGCCAATGCGCGGACGCAAGCCTTGCCATGCAAGCTTGCAATATCGGGAGGAAAATGCCGTGAAGCCAAGCGTTGCTAGGTACGCCCTGTTTGCACTCGTGGCGGGCATTTCCGTCCTGACCGGCCCGGCCCGGAGTCAGACCCCGGCCTGGCCCGACAAGCCCATCACCTTCGTCGTGCCGTTCGCGGCCGGCGGCGGCACCGATGCCTTCGCGCGCCCGCTCGCTGCCCAGCTCGATACACAGTTGGGCAAGCGCGTGCTGATCGAAAACCGCGCCGGCGCCGGCGGAACCGTTGGCGCATCGGCTGCGGCCAAGGCCGCCCCTGACGGCTACACCTTCTTCATGGGCGCGGCGCATCACGCCATCGCGCCGTCGCTCTATCCCAACCTCGATTACAACATCGAGAAGGATTTCATTGCGGTTGCCTTGATCGCGCGGCCGCCGCAGGTGGTCGTCGTCAATCCCGACAAGGTCGCCGCCAAGACGCTGGCCGAGTTCATCGCCTACGCCAAGGCCAATCCTGGCAAAATGAACTACGGCTCAGCCGGCGCCGGCACCACCCATCATCTCGCCGGCGAATTGTTCAAGATCCTGACCAAGACCAACATCCAGCATGTGCCCTACCGCGGCGCAGGCCCTGCGATGCAGGACCTCATTGCAGGTCATGTGCCGGTCGTGTTCGACGGGCTCGGTTCGTCGGCCGCCCCGATCAGGGCCGGGCAGTTGCGCGCCCTCGCCGTCGCCGCGCCGAAGCGCGTGCCGGCGTTCCCCGACCTTCCGACCGCCGCCGAGGCAGGCCTTCCCGGTTATGAAGTCTCGACCTGGTACGGCGTGTTCGCTCCCAAGAACACGCCGCCGGCCGTCATCCAGCAGATGACCAAGGAGTTGCAGAAGGCGATGCAGACGCCCGCCATCAAGGAAGCCTGGGAGCGCAACGGCTCCGACGTCCCCGACGTCACGGGCGATGCGTTCGCGAAGATGGTGTCCGCGGAAGTCGAGCGCTGGCGCAAGGTCGTGACCGAGGCCAACGTCAAGCTGGACTAGCGCCCGAAGGCGGCTCGTCACGCCGAAGCGCAAGCGAAGGCGGAAATGATCAGTTGCCCGCCTTCACGCCATAGCGCGTGAAGTCGTCGCCGATCTCGGAGCGGATGGTCTTTGCCGCCGCCATATCGGCCTTGCTGCCGGCGATGTCGCCTTTCCCAAGCTTGGCAAGCCCGCGCCCATAAAGCGCGCTCGCCAGCTTGGGATCGAAGCGCAGCGCCGAACTGAAATCATCGATCGCCGTGCCGAACTGGTCCATCTTCAGATGGATCAGCCCGAGCGAGTCATATGCTGCGGCGTCATCCGGCGACTGCTGCAGCGCGCGCCTGCAATCGTCCAGCGCCTCCTGCAGCGAACCGAGAACGGCCCGGGTCCAGCAGCGTCCGGCCCACACGGACGCCCGGCTGGGCTCGAGACGAACCGCTTCGTCATAGTCCCGCGCCGCGCGATCATATTCGTTCTTCTTCAGGTAGGCGCCGGCACGGTTCGCGAAGGCTCCGCCGTAGTTCGGCTTGAGCTTGATCGCCTCGTCGAAAGACTGGATGGCGAGGTCATATTCGCCCTTCCGCAAATAGGCCGCGCCGCGATTGTTGAGGGGCTTGGCGTTCTTTGGATCGAGCTTGATGGATTTGTCGAAATCCTGGATGGCGCGGTCGTAGTCCCCCTTGGCGGTATGGGCATTGCCGCGGTTGTTGAAGGCGATGGCGAGCGACGTCGTCGTGCCCTGGCCGGAATCGATCAGCGCCGTGCAGCCAGCGATCCTGACGGTAAACGACGTGCGACCGGTGCCGTTGCACAGTTCTATGTTCTTGAGATAGTCGCTGCTCTTGGGACTTTCCGCGACCGCCAATGACCCGAGCAGCGGCAAGACGAGCACCGGCGCCAGGCCGTGGATCATGCGCCCGATTGCACCAAATTCCATGACGATCTTTCCGATGTTGCCAAGCGCGAATCGGCTGACTCCCGCACCGGCCTAGCACCCCCGACAGATGGTCGTATTCGACCTGGAAGCAGGCTTCTGTTCGAGCTGCCGCACCGGGGCCGCCGCCTTTTTCGTCGGCTTGCTCTTGCCCTCTTCGATGAGCGTGGAAAATCTCACGGTCCCATCGTCCGAAATTTCAACGCGCGGCGTGGTGCCTCGGATGCCCATGGTGGCGACGGGGGTATCGATCTTCATGTCGCCCGTCTTGGCGACCTTGCCGGCGACAAAGGTGAAGGTTCCCTTGGTCAGGTTGAACAAGGTGGAATTGGACGTGCTGCCCGGGTCGTACACGAACTCGTTCAGGACCATGCGCGCGTTGCTCGACAGATTGAACGACGTGCCGTCGGTGAAGTTGATGCCGACCTTGCCGTCGGCACCGGTTGCCACCGCATCACCCTGATAGACGAGATCGCCTACCTTCGCCTGACCGGCCGGACCGGAGGTGCTGGCCTGCACGACCACCGCAGTCGTCCGTTCAAGGGTGACTGACCCCGTGGCGACGACGACTTTTCCGATGGGTTTTGCTGCGACTTCCAGCACGGCGGGTTTGGCGGAATCGCTCTGTGCGAGAGCCGCCCCCGGGAAAAACCCGGCCGCGATCAATGCGATGCCAGTCGCCAATACGGAAAACGCATGCGTCCACATGATCCCCTCCTTCCTGAGAAGATCGTGTTCGAGTAGCCGGCTACCACAATCCAGCGCCGTCCGGATCAGACACTATGTCAGCGCCACCCGACAGCGGCCATTGGCTCAAAAGTATTACACCTTTTGAGCCTACAGCCGGGAACATAGAGATTGGCTATCCTCAGGTCCTTTCAGGAGAGTTTCGGCGACCAGCCTTTGGCTGGCAGCGCCGGGATTGTTTGACCTCGAGCGCCCGGGCAAAGCAGCGCACCCGTGCGCGAGGCCAGTGCCAGGGATGAGTACCATGCTGGTTGGGTCCCACGCCGAGACCGGCGACGAACGCAAGGCCGCTGCGGCCTCGCTCGCCGACACCATTGCAAACACCGAAACTGGCGCCCGCAGGCGCGCGAGCGACACCACCAGGAGAAG
>DAIMKE010000035.1:0-15012 GCA_036721875.1 Bradyrhizobium sp.
GCCAGCTCATTCTGGCGCGGGTAAGAGGCGAGCTTGCGAAGAATCTGGCTGGGGGCGACGATCCCCGCTGCGATCGTCGCCATGATGCGCAGGATGTCGGGCCAGTTGCGCTCGATGAGCGGTTCATTGATCTTACCTCCGACCAGCGCTCGCACATTGGCCGGCGTCGCGTTGGGCGTGAAGGCATAGAGTCTTTTCTGAGGGAGATCGCGGATACGGGGGGGCGAACCTGTAGCCGAGCAAGGCGCAGGCGGCGAACACATGATCGGTGAAGCCGCCCGTGTCGGCAAAATGCTGGCGAACGCGGCGGCCCGCGTCATTCATGAGCAGCCCGTCCAGGATATAGGGAGCCTCGCTGACCGTTGCCGGGATCACCTGGGTTGCGAACGGCGCATATTGATCGGACACATGGCTGTATCCCTTGAGGCCCGGGACGTTGCCATATTTCGCGTTGATCAGATTCATCGCCTCGCCCTGCTCGGTAGCAAGGAAGAACTGCCCGTCGCTGGATGCCGATTGCCCTTGTCCCCAGAAGGCGGCCATGGGCAGGGCGGCGTGGGCCTCCACGATCATGGCGAGCGCCCGATCATAGGCGCTGCCTTCGACATGCCAGCGCGCGATCCGCAGCAATTCCCAGAAGCTGTGCGTGTTGGTCGCCGCCGCCATCTTGCGCAAACCGAGATTGACGCCTTCCGCCAGCAACACGTTCATCAGGCCGATCCGGTCGCTGCAGGGCGCGCCGGTGCGCAGATGCGTGAACGCCTCGGAAAATCCGGTTCGCTCATCGACTTCCAGCAACAGATCGGTGATCCTCGCGGGCGGGAGCTGTTGATAGAGATCGAGCACGAGATCCTCGGCCCCTTCGGGCGTGTCGGCCCTCAGCTTGTCGATGTGCAGCTTGCCGTTCTCGATGATGCCGCCTGGGATCGTGCCGGTTCGCGCCGCGCGGCCAAACTCCTTCAGCCGTGTATCCAGTCGAGCCCTGCGCTCGGCCAGCCATTCGCCGGGTCGCAGCGGCACGGCGAGCCGCGCGGTCTGCTCTATCGCCTGTGGCGGGACCAGAAGCTGCTTGAGGTCGCCATAGCGGCGCGATCCCGCCAACCATATGTCACCGGACCGGAAGGCGTCGCGGATGTGGAACAGCACCGCGATTTCCCAAAGCCGGTGGTCGCCGCTGGGCTCAGCGCGAAGATGACGATGCCATTTCGAGTTGGGACGTAGAAAATCCACCGGCGGATCGACCTTGATCCCGTTACGCAGCATCGCAACGGCCGCCAGAAGAGGCGTGGCGATCGGCGCCGCCTGCATGTCGAGCAGGCGCAGCATCCTGGGCGCGTAGAGGCGGAAACGGTGATAGCCGTCCAGCACACGGCTGAGCGGGTCGGCCGCGAGCACGTTGGTCAGCGCGGAGGCCGTGGCGACAAGGGTTCTGAACCGTTCCCAGCCAGGCCCGGTGGCGATTATCCCGTCCAGGGCCGTGCCATCGTCCTGCGCTCCAAGCAAAGCACCACCGATTTCGGCAAAGGACTTCAGCGTGTCCCGAACGGCCGCCTTTTCGTCGGCGATCCTGGTGTTGCAAAGGCGTTCGGAGGCCCGATAGAGACGGCCTACGATGCGATCGTGGGTCTCCACGATGACATCGGCCAGCGATGACCGCCATTCCAGGGTGCAGACAGCGAGGATCGCAAGCCGCCTGTCTTCGGGCAGATCACGCATGCCGTCGGCGTAATAGCGCTCGCCCTGCCGGCGAAGCCGGGTCACACGATGCGCCGGCACGCCGTCCAGCAAATCCGCCGGAAGATCGAACCTTTGAAGATATTCCAGTCGATCCATCAGCCGGTTAGCGGCTGCTGAATTTGCGCCAACCTCGAACTGTCGCAGCCATACGAAGCGCGTGACGCGACCATCCACCGTATCCTCCAACAGGTGGGCCAAATTCTCGCTCAGGGTTGGCGTGATGCGATGGGCGATAAGATCCTCGATCCGGCGCTCGGCCTCAACCAGCGCATCGGCGCAAAGGCGCTCGATCGTCGAGGAGCCGGGAAGGATCGTGCGGGTGCGGCGACACTCCGCAACGAAGCGACGGGCAAGATCCTCATTCGATGTCGCCGCCTCGGCTTCCCGAGCGATCCATTCGCGCAAATCCCGTGCGCCCCGCCCCGAAAAGGAGCGATAGCCGTAGATTCGGCGAAGGTCCGCCAGATGCTCGTGCCGGGTCTCCTCGCGCGCGGCATAGAGGAGTAGATCGTCGCTGGTCAGGCCGAGCTGGGCCGCGATGAAATCCGATACCTGCGCCGGGATCAACTCGCCAGGAGCGAGCACCCGGCCCGGGTAGCGCAGGACGCACAGTTGCAGCGCGAAGCCAAAACGATTGTGGGCGCGCCGGCGCTGGCGGATATGCCCGAGATCCTCATCGCTGAGGGTATAGTGCCGCAGCAGCTCACCTTGATCGACCGGCAAGTGAAGCAGCGCCTCGCGCTGTCGATCGGTCAGGGTCACGCGACGCGGCATACATGCTCCTTATTCTTTCCGAGCTACGGTTTGAGATAGCTTGATTGAGATGCTGGTTAAGATACACAATAGCCCAATCTTATGTGCTCATGTTCGTCACCGCCTCAAACCTTCGTTTGTGATCCATGCTGATCGGCTACGCCCGCGTGTCCAAAGCCGACGGCTCGCAGTCGCTCGACCTGCAGCACGATGCCCTTCGCGCTGCCGGTGTCGAGCCAGGCAATATCTATGATGATCGTGCATCCGGTAGCCGTGATGATCGCCCCGGTCTTGCCGCCTGCCTGAAATCGTTGCGCGACGGCGATGTCCTCATCGTTTGGAAGCTCGACCGGCTCGGCCGAACGCTCACCCACCTGGTCAGCACGGTGCAGAATCTGTCGGATCGCGGTATCGGTCTGCGGGTGCTCACCGGCAAGGGCGCGCAGATCGACACCACGACGCCATCGGGCCGGATGGTGTTCGGCATTTTTGCCACACTGGCGGAGTTTGAGCGGGATATGATCCGCGAGCGCACCATGGCTGGCCTGGCCGCTGCCCGCGCGCGGGGACGCAAGGGTGGCCGCAAGTTCGCCCTCTCCAAGGCCCAGGTGCGGCTCGCTCAGGCTGCTATGGCCCAACGCGACACGTCCGTTTCCGACCTCTGCAAGGAACTCGGGATCGAGCGCGTCACTCTCTACCGCTATGTCGGTCCCAACGGGGAACTCCGGGATTACGGTCAGCGCGTGCTTGCTGCCAAAACGCGATGATGATGACGGGAGCCCCGATCAAACTTACCCAAGCGGACGCCGCAGACGTTGCAGACCTGTACAACCGTTGCAGCGACTATTTCCTGTTGCAGGACGGGGCCGCGCCCACGCTGGACGATGCTCGCGAGCTTTTCTCCGATGTGCCGCCCGAAAAGAGCGCCCACAATCAAGCTGTCCTGGGATGGAAGGGGCCTGGCGGCCTATATGCAATCGCGGCCATCCTCCGCGATTATCCGCGTGATGGCACATGGTATCTCGGCTTCATGATCGTAGATGCCGCACAGCGTGGTCGTGGCGTCGGACGCTCAATTTACTCGACGGTCGAAAGCTGGGCCGCTGCGAGAGGTGCCACAGAGATTCGGTTGGCCGTGCTGGAAGCGAATGAAGCGGCAGAGCGATTTTGGCGTTCTCTCGGCTTCATTGAGTATCGGCGCGTTGGGCCAGACACCTTCAAAATGCGTAGCCATCGCCGGATAGAACTGAGCCGTCGCCTTTCTGGCGCGACCGTAGAAGGCAGCAACAAGTAAGATCTCGCGCCGGCTATCTGGGCGAGCTTGGCGTAGGATTCCGCCCCCTCCCGCAAACGCCCCCTCGAACGCCATCGGGGACCAAGGTCGCATCTCTGCGGGAATTGTTACTGGAGTAGGATTCATTGGCGCCGGCATCATCCTGCGCGACGCTGGGCGCGTGACGGGGCTCACAACGGCAGCTACGCTCTGGGCGTCTGCAGCGGTCGGGTTAAGCGCCGCGTACGGGATCTATCATCTGGCTGTCATAACCGCTCTGATGCTTCTTTTGATCCTTGAGCTGCCTCGCATGCCTGGGTGGACGCGGGTTTCGCACCGAGCCCGCTTGCATGTACACCATTCGGATTCCGACGACGAACCTACTCGATGAACATCACCTTGCACGCCGAAGCAGGCCAATCGGGTCGGAATCTAGCGCCGTGGAAGTTGGAATTGACGTCCCTTTCTCGGGATTTTCGCTTCGATGCAGCTTTTGAACGGCCAAATGAGCCTGCGGCTCAATCCGTGCTATGATACGCTTGTACTGGGGATGTTCGATGCGCTCGCTAAGCCTCGCTGTTTGCGGCCTTCTTCTCGCGGGGCCTGGCTTTGCTCAATCGCCGAACTGGTTGAACGCCCGGACGATCGAAATCGACATGAAGAATTTCGCTTTCGTTCCAGCCACGATCACGCTTCAACGCGGTGTTCCCTACCGCTTGCGCTTTGTTAACACGGCAGGGGGCGGCCACAATTTTGTCGCCAAGGCCTTTTTCGAGCAAGCCAGTATTGCCCCTGCCAGCCGGTCGACGATCAACAAGGGTGAGGTCGATCTGGGAGGCGGAGAAAGCGGGGACGTGCGCCTGGTTGTCAACCGGATCGGAACCTACGACGTGCATTGTTCGCACTTCATGCACTCGATTTTCGGCATGAAAGGCAAGATCGTCGTCCGGTGAGCGTCACTGGCTCGGCTCTCTTCCATGTCATGGCTGAGGACGTTCGGCGTAATGCAACGGCAAAGCCAACTCAGGCTCTGATAAGTGATCTCGTCGGGCTTCGTAACATTGCCGTAGTCCGTTTCGCTGGCCTCATATTTTAGAGTCCTCTAGCAAGGAGGAACCCCTCCGACTTCAGTCGGATACTGGCTTCAGCCACAGACTCGCGTGCTAGCCTGTAACCTCGGGAAAAGCGGAAGCCGCCGAAGGCGTGAAGCTTCCGCTTTTCCCGAGGTTACAGGCTATGGCGTATCGGTCCGGTTGTCACACCACATTCCATCATCGCTACCATCTCGTTTGGGCGCCGAAGTATCGGTACAAGGTGCTGATCGGCGATGTTCGGCTACGGGTGCGCGAGATCATCCGTCAGGTCTGTGCCGAGATGGGCGTGAAGATCATCAACGGCGCGCTGTCGAAGGACCACGTACACATGTTCGTCGAAATCCCGCCGCACGTCTCGGGCAGCGACTTCGTGCGCCGGGCCAAGGGGCGCTCATCCCGCAAGATCCAACAGGAATTCGAGCACATCCGCAAACGATATTGGGGCTAACGCTTCTGGCAGCGCGGCTACTTCTCGACCACATCCGGCAACATCACCGATGACATCATCATGCGTTACCTCGACCGACATACCCACAAGGACGGCTTCAGCCCCACCGCTTGATCCTACCGGCGTCAGCCGGTCAGTGATTCAGAGAGCAAGTCAACGGGCCTGACAGCGACCACCCCGAAGGGCTATTGCGACGCACTCTCAAATCACCTATTGCGTTGGTGAGAGAGATTCGCAAAAGGGTCAACGGTGAGAAATCTTGGTATTGGAACTGCACTCGGCTTCGGGCTGCTCACCGTCCCGGCAATGGCTCAAGACCAGTTCCTGCCGGGACCCGGCAGCACCTCGCAAACGATCATCGTGACCGGCGTCCGCGACGGCTATCAGATCGATGCGACCAGCACCGCCACGCGCACACCGACCGAGCTCAACGATGTCCCCCAAGCGGTCTCGATCATCACGGAAACGCAGATCGACGACCAGGCGATGCGCTCTATTGCCGATGTACTACGCTATGTCCCCGGCGCCGTAATCTCTCAAGGTGAGGGACACCGCGATCAGATCATCCTGCGCGGGAACAGCAGCACCGCAGACTTCTTCGTCGATGGCTTGCGGGACGACGTGCAATATTATCGCGGCCTCTACAATGCAGAGAGGATCGAGGTTCTGAAAGGTCCCAACGCGATGATCTTCGGGCGCGGCGGCGGCGGGGGCGTAATCAACCGCGTCACCAAGCGCCCTGTCGCCAACGCCTTCATCAGCGGCAGCGGTTCGGCGGACACATATGGCGCATGGTATGTCGACGCCGACATCAGTCAGCCACTCAGCGAGTCCGTCTCCACCCGGATGAACGCCGTTTACGAGGAGTTCCGAAACAATCGCGACTTCTATGACGGGCGCCGGGTTGCGATCAACCCGACCGTCGCGCTCTCGCTCGGCGGTGCGACTCGGATCGATCTGGGCTTCGAATATAACAGCGACAAGCGAACGATCGACCGAGGCGTCCCCTCGGCCGTTCAGGGCTCGCTGACGAGCCCGTCACGCCCGCTCACCGGCGCCCGCGACACCTTCTTCGGTGTGCCGGGATTCAACGTCAGCGATTTCGAGGCCAAGGTCCTGAATGGGCGCGTCGAGCACCGCTTCAGCGACAATCTGACCCTGACCAGTCGGGTCCTGTATGGTGATTACGACAAGCTCTATCGGAACGCCTTTCCGGTCACCCCGGTCACGTCGCGCGGCGGCGTCCAGAGCGTCGGCCTCGAAGCGTATAGCGATCCCACGACACGCAAGAACCTGCTCAACCAGAACGACCTTGTTTGGAGGGTCACCACTGGACCCGTCCGCCACGTGCTGCTCGCTGGCTTCGAAATTAGCGACCAGCGCACGCGCAACCAGCGGATCAACGGCTTTTTCGGGGGTGGTGATATCGTCAACGGGGGGCGGCGCGTCTTTGTCGGGTTGGCCGACCCGATCACGGTGCCGCCGGTCACGCTGCGCACCACTCCCAATACCGGCTACCGGTCAATCCGCACGAACGCCGACGCCGCCGCCTTCTATGTGCAGGACCAGATCTCGATCGGCGACCATGTCGATCTGATCGGCGGCGTTCGCCGCGACCGCTTCACGCTTAACGTCGACGACCTGGTTGCCGGGCAGAGCTATCGCCGGACCGACACGCTTTGGTCTCCCCGAGTGGGCGTGGTGCTCAAGCCGGTGCAACCTGTCTCGATATACGCCAGCTATAGCCGGTCCTTCCTGCCGCAGTCGGGGGATCAATTCTCATCGCTCGATGTCACCAGCGCCGCGCTGGAGCCGGAGAGGTTCGACAATTACGAGCTTGGCCTCAAATGGGATATCCGCCCGACGCTGAACCTGACCGCCGCCATCTACCAGCTTGACCGCACCAACACCCGCGCGGCCGACCCCAATGACCCCGCACGGACGGTGCTCACGGGCGCGCAGCGCAGCAAAGGGCTCGAACTCGGCCTTAGCGGCGCGATCACACCCCAGTGGCAGATCAGCGCGGGCTATGCGCTGCAGGACGCGACAATTCGCAAAACGACGAGTGCCGCCCCGGCCGGGCGCGAGGTTCCGCTGGTTCCCAAACAGCAGGCTTCGCTGTGGACCCGCTACGACCTCACCCCTCGCCTTGGGGCCGGGGTCGGGGTCTATCACCAGTCGAGGAGCTTCACGTCCATCAGCAACACCGCCATCCTGCCCGCCTTCACCCGCGTCGATGCCGCCGCATTCTTCAAGCTCACCCCCCAGATCGAGGCGCAAATCAACGTCGAGAACCTCCTCAACAGCAACTATTTCTCGTCCGCCTACAACGACAACAACATCATGCCCGGTGCGCCGATGACAGTGCGAGCGACGGTTAGAATGAGCTTTTAGACAAGGCGCCGGAGAGATGGATGTGAACACAGAGCGCGTAATCGAAGGCGCTGTGACGGGCGCGGCGGCGGGGTTGGTGGCCTCGTGGGTAATGTCCGAGTTCCACGAAGCCTGGAAAGCCGCTTCGGGCGATAGGGATGTCGGAGACGAGCCCAACACCGTCAAGGTGGCCGACGCTGTAACGGAAGCTACCGTAGGGAAACCGGTACCGGAGGGATATCGTGAGCCTGCGGGAGCAGCTGTTCATTACGGCTTTGGGGTGTTTCTCGGCGCTCTCTACGGAGCCGCGGTGGAGGTTCGCCCAGAGACCAGCGCTGGGTTCGGAACCGCCTACGGAGCGGCGGTGTCGCTGGTCGCCGACGAGATGGCGATGCCGGCGTTGGGCTTTAGTCCCCCCGCTTCGGAGGTCGCGGCTTCGACGCACCTGCGCGGCTTTGTCTCGCACCTAGTTTTCGGCGTGGCTCTCGAAGTGGCGCGGAGGCTCCTAATTGCGGGTGTCAGAGCAAAGATTGCCTAAAGCCGCACGCCCGCGACCTTCTCCGTACTCTTGCGTGTCAGACGCGTTGTCACTCTTCAGAAGTGACAACGGCGCGGTGGCCCGCGCCGTTGTGCATCCTAGTGGTTGTAACCATGCTCGTTGTACCGGCGCGCGTCGCGACGCGCATGACGTACTTCCCGGCGGTAGTCCCGACGGGCGTGCCGGTTCGAGGCGTAGCCATAGTTGCCGTAATTGGAATAACCGTTACCGTAACTGCTATGCCCTTGGCCTTGGTAAGAGCCGTAACTTCGGCCGTGACCCTGCGGTTCAACATAGCCATAGCCTTGGCTGTAGTAGCTCTGGTTCTGATACCCATGGCCGTTGGATTGGCCGGCATGGGCCGGCGGTTCGGCGAGGGCCGGTGCGGCTACGATGAGTGCCAATCCGGCGATCGCGAGCTTGAACATGTTCCTTCTCCACAACTACGCTCGTCGTACCGCGAGTGGCCGATCGGGCTGGAGAGATGTGTGCGCCGAACGTGCTGAACCGGGTTTGAATAGTCTCGGCAGCTCGCGTGAAGACGGGACGGAAGCACCTTACGCCGGGAACTCGTCTCAGCTCGGAAGTCGAAGCTTACCAGGCGCGCGGAGCCGTCCGCGGCACCCTTTTGCCCCTTTCCCCCATATCCTAAGCCGTTTCCCTCTCGCTGTCCTGCGGGCTTAAAGTCGGCTCCGCGGTCCGGCTTATGTACCTGATCCGGTGGCGGGCACCGGACGGGCTTTCCAGAGTCTTCGGGACAAACCCAGGCTGAGCACGACGGCGAATGCCGCCAGAACGCCGGGAAAGACGAACGACGCGACCCTCACCGTCAGGCCGAACTCTAGCTCCAGCTGGAGGAAAAGACGGCGGTCAGGGCATTTGAAATGTGGGGCGTCAAGGATTGCTCGGGCGCTTTTCGCAGGGTAAGTGCCGTCCCCTCAACGAGCTACCAGGCTCGACTCGGTGACGCGCTCATCCGTGCCCGCGCAATTTGAACGCTAACGTCATCGGAAATAGCAAACATCGCGCCGTCGCCCCAGCCCGTTCACTGGCCTCAGGCCGGCCTTGGGGGTGGGTTGATATCAAGGCGTGGCCGCCCGATTGGGCCGCCCTCATCGTTCTGAACGGGGGTTCTGCGACGGCGAGGCCGCGGAACCGCATCGATTGCCGGTCTGCGTGTCATCCGACCGATTTTGACCTCCCATAAAACAGGGAATTCGAACAGCGGGACGCGTGTGCCCGGCCTGTCTAGCGAGCTGCGAGCGATTGGACGCAATGGAAGAGTGCGCAGCCGCGTCCGGGGGGTGTGTGACATTCGCTCGCTTCGGACTCGAGGGGTGTTCACCGGCCGTGCGTAATGGATGTGAGGACGGCGGAGGAATGAACATGGACATGAATTTAGACAGCGCGTTGCGCCGCCTTGCCGAGCAACCGCTTCATCCACGGCTTGCTGAACTGGAAGGCGATGTCATGCGGTTGATCGCGGCGGAGCGGCGCGCGGGCGGCGGAGTTACGCTGCGATCCGGCATGCTGGCAGCGCTAGGCGCAGTCGCCTTGGGAGTGGTGGGCGGCGGATTGTCGTCCGCAGCGACGACTGCGCAGGTGCCGACGCTAACACCCTTCGGGCCTGCCATGCCGTTAGCGCCTTCGACCTTACTCGCGTTCCAGTGACGAGCGGCGCCCGGAGGACGATGCTGATCGCCATCGTCGCGTTCGTGGCGGCGGTCGCAGGCGTGTGGGCTGGACGTGAGTTATTCCCCTCCCCGCCAAGCCCGGGCGTTGAGCTTCACAGCTTGCTCCACGACGGGCTCGAGCTGGACGAAGCTCAACAGACCAAGCTCCAGATGCTGGAGTCTCACTTCACCGTTCGAAGGCGTGCCTTGGAGCTGGAACTCAGAGCCGACAACGCCCGGCTCGCCGCCGCCATCGAGGCCGAACATGGTAACGGGCCGCAGGTCGCGGCCGCCGTCGATCGTTCGCACGGCGCGATGGGTGAGCTCCAGAAGGAGACGTTGAACCATATGTTCGCGATGCGGCAGATCCTGCGGCCCGACCAGGCGAGGACGTTTGACCGCGCGGTGGTGAAGGCGCTGACCGCAGACGCGCGGTGAGCCTTGATCTCGCGGCCTGCACGGACGGCGAACTCGCCGCCTTGACGCTCGCCGGACGTCAGGCTGCGTTCGCTGAGATCATGCGGCGGCACCAAAGACCGGTCTACCGCCTGATCCGCTCGCATATCGGCGACGCCGAAGAGGCGCTTGACCTCACTCAGGAATGCTTCGTGGCCGCCTTTCAGAACTTGCGAAAGTATGACGGAGATCGGCCGCTCGCTGCGTGGCTGACCCGCGTGGCGATCAACAAGAGCCGCGACTGGCACAGGCGGCGGCGCATACGCCAGATACTATCGTTCGCCTCTTCGCTGCCGCCCGACACCATGGAGAGTGAGCGGGACGAGGCGCCGGGTGCCGACGCCATCACCTTCGATCGCGCAGAGCTTGCGCGGCTTTCGCGCGCGGTGTCCGAGCTGCCGGCCACGCTCAAGGAGACGCTTTTGCTGCGGACCGTGGAGGGCTTGTCCCAGGCGGAAACCGCCGCCGCGCTGGGGATCAGCGGAAAGGCCGTGGAGACGCGGCTCCGGCGTGCGCGTGAAAGATTATCGAAAATTCTCGACTTCGCGTGAGGGGATGGGCCTATTTGCGCGTAATGAAAGATAAGGTCGGCGGCCCCCCCCCCCGCCGCCGGCCGCAAGCATTGAACTGGAGCGAAGGAAAGGCATGAGCCGCAATCTAAACCGGCGCGACGTAATGCGCGGAACCGCCATGCTTGGCGGCACGCTGGCCATGTCGGCCTACCTGCCGGCTTGGGCGCAACCTGTGTCGCGCGGCATCGCCAGGCCCCTGCCGACCGTGTCGGGCACAAACATCGCGCTGACGATCGACAGGATGAAGCTCGTCATGGACGGGATCACGACGCCGGCAATCGGCGTCAACGGCACCGTGCCCGCACCGCTCGTCCGCCTCCAGGAGGGCCAGAACGTCCGTCTCGCAGTGACCAACAATCTCGACGAGGATAGCTCGATTCACTGGCACGGGCTCATTCTGCCGTTCCAAATGGACGGCGTGCCCGGCATCAGCTTCCCTGGCATCAAGGCGCGTTCGACCTTCGTATACGAATTCCCGATCTTGCAGTCGGGCACCTACTGGTATCACAGCCATTCGGGCGAACAGGAGCAGGCAGGGCTCTACGGACCCATCGTGATTGATCCGGCCGGTGCCGACCCGATCGCGTTCGACCGCGAGCATGTGATCGTCCTCTCCGACCATAGCGAAATGACGGGCGAGGAAATTTTCCGCAAGCTCAAGCAGATGGGCGGCGCCTATTTCAACTATCAGCGCCCGACGCTGAGCGGGCTGCTCGCCGGCCGCGAGATGCGCCTCAAGGATCGGATGGAATGGGGCAAGATGCGCATGGACCCGGCCGATATTGCGGATGTTACGGGGTCGACCTACACCTTCCTCGTCAATGGCTTTGGCCCTTACGACAACTGGACGGGCCTCTTCCGACCGGGCGAGCGGGTTCGGCTGCGCATCGTCAATGCTGCGGCGCAAACCAACTTCAACGTGCGCATCCCTGACTTGCCGATGACGGTGGTGCAGGCCGACGGCCAGAACGTCCGGCCGGTAACCGTGGACGAATTCCAGATCGGCGTCGCGGAAACCTTCGACGTGATCGTGACGCCCGAGGACCGCGCCTACAGCTTCGTTTCCGAGGCGATCGACCGATCCGGCATGGGGCGCGCGACACTGGCCCCGCGCGAGGGCATGATCGCCCCGGTCCCGCCGCTCCGCCCGCGCACGTTGCTGACCATGACCGACATGGGCATGGACATGAGCGGGATGGAGGGGATGTCCGGTATGGCGGACGAGAACCCGGTCGCAAAGCGCGGGCCGGATCCCACGTTGATGCAGAATGCCTCGCGCAACCTGTGGAAGCTCACCGGGTGGAAAGAGCCCACCGATCACGGAACGAAGGCGGTAGGCGCTGCGATGGCCGGCATGGCTGGGATGGGGGGCGACCAGATGAGCGGCGCTATGCCAGGGATGGACCATAGCCAAATGGCGGCGGGCGCTGCCGGGATGGCGGGCATGGACCATGGTCAGATGAGCAGCGGCGGCATGGCCGGGATGGATCATGGGTCAGGCGGCAGCATGGACATGAACATGCGCAACCCCAAGAACGCGCCCGGCGTCAAGATGGGGCCGGGAGTGCAGACCATCTCGCCGATGCCGAAGGACCGCACGGGCGAGCCGCCGCAGGGGCTGGAGGACGCGGATCATCGCGTGCTCACTTATCGCGATCTTGTCGCGCTCGACCGCAACCCGGACGTTCGCGCCCCGTCGCGTCAGTTGGAGATCCACCTGACGGGCAATATGGAGCGCTACATGTGGGGCTTTGACGGCCAGAAGATGAGCGACCCTGCCGACCCCATCCCGTTCCGCAAGGACGAGCGCGCGCGCGTCACCCTGGTCAATGACACGATGATGCCGCACCCAATTCATTTGCACGGCCACTTCTTCGAGCTGGTGACCGGACATGGCGACTTCGCGCCTCGCAAGCACACGGTGAATGTGGCGCCCGGCGGTAAGATGACATTCGACGTAACGGCCGATGCGCCCGGCGACTGGGCGTTCCACTGCCACAATCTTTATCACATGACCGCGGGGATGATGCGTGTCGTGACGGTTCGCCCGATGGGCGAGGAGAACCGCGATGCAGCCTAAGTTCCTCTTGATCGCTGGCGGCGCGGCACTTGGCCTCGCAAGTCCGGTGGCCGCGCAGATGGACCATTCCAATATGCCGGGCATGAAGATGCCGCCGTCAAATACGCCAGCGGTGAAAAAGCCGGCCGCTAAAAAGCCGGCCGCCAAGAAGCCCGCAGCGACCAAGCCCGTCGCGCGCAAAGCGTCCCCAAAGCCCGCCGCTAGATCGACACCGCCCGCGAAAACGGGATCGGGGGCCAAGCCCGCTGCGAATCAGCCCGCCAAGCCTCCGGCCCCTGCAACGATCGTTGCCGATCCTCACGCCGGTCATGACATGACGACCATGCCGGGCATGAATACGCCTGGAGCCAACCCCAATACCGCGCACGACATGTCGGCCATGCCAAGTGCCTCCGGCGGTGCCGCCTCCGGCCAGCCAAGCACCAGGCAAGGCATGGACCATGGATCGATGCCGGGAATGGGCCAGAGTTCGGGCGCGATGCAAGGCATGCCGGGACACGACATGGGAAGCATGCCCTCAGGCACGGGCGCGGCGATGATCGGCACCAACCTGCAGGCCGGCACCGCTCCGCCGCCCCCCATTCCGACGGATCGTGCCGCGGACCAGGTCTACTCTGCCGCTGCCATGGCGCATTCGCAGCAGCATCTGCGGTCGATGCACGGCGGGCAGAATTTCTCGCAGGTCATATTCAACCTGGCTGAAGTCCAGATCCGGGATGGTCGCGATGCTTATCGTTGGGATGGCAGCGCCTGGTACGGTGGCGACGTTAATCGTCTGGTTCTTAAAACCGAGGGCGAAGGGAACTTTGGGAGAAGCTTGGAAAGGGCGGAGCTGCAGGCGCTCTACGCACGGGCAATCGGACCCTATACCGATTTTCAGGCAGGGATCCGGTACGACTTCAAGCCTAATCCCTCGCGTGTTTACGCGACAGTCGGTTTTGAGAGCCTGGCTCCGGGTTTCTTCGATGTCGAGGGCGCACTGTTCTTGTCTAGCAAGGGAGACGTGCTGGGCCGCGTTGAAGGCTATTACGATCAGCGCATCACCCAGCGGCTGATTCTCCAGCCTCGTGTCGAAGCTGAGTTTGCGGCGCAGGACGTTCCGGCAGACCGGATCGGTTCGGGCTTGTCGGATATCGAGCTTGGCTTGCGGCTGCGCTACGAGGTGAAGCGAGAGTTCGCCCCCTATATAGGTGTTTCGTACGAGCGCAGAGTGGGCCGTTCTGCTCGTTTTGCACGCGAGGATGGCGAGGATGCGATATCCACCAGCCTCGTTCTGGGCATTCGCACATGGTTTTGAGGCCGACTAGTCTTGTCGGGTTGGCTGAGGTCAAGAAGGAGAAGTCGATGTTCAAGACAGTAACACTTCTGGCTCTGGCCGCGACGTCGGCGAGCCCCGCTTTGGCTCAGCAGCAGATGCAGGGCATGGACCATTCGAAAATGCAAGGCATGAACCACGACAACATGCCTGGCATGAACACGCCTTTCATGCCCGCCGAAATGGCGATGCACGAAAAGATGATGAAGGCCAAGGGCGCTAATGCGAGCGAGACGTGGGTCCGCAAGATGATCGAGCATCACCGCGGTGCGATCGCCATGTCGCAGATCGTTCTCCGGGAGTCGCCCGATGCGAAGACCCGGCAAATGGCCCAGAAATCGATTGCCGAGCAGAACAAGAGCATCGGTGAACTCCAGGCGATGCTCCGGTCGATGGGCAAGCGTCCTCAGTAATAAGCCTCGTTCCTCCCGCCCCCAGCGAGGAGACGGGAGGAACGACCAAGGAGATTTTTCCATGAAGTCAGCGTTGCGATTTGCGCTTACTGCCGCAGCCTTGTTGGTTCCGGTTGCCGCCAGCGCGGCTACCCCGATCGTCATGCACCGCGACCCCGGCTGCGGCTGTTGTGCCAAGTGGGCGGCGCAGGTGCAGCGGCAGCTCGGGCGCCAGGTGCGCGTCGTCGATGATTCCAACCGCTCGGCGCTGCAAAAGCGCGCAGGGGTTCCCGCGGACGTCTCGTCCT
>DAIMKE010000036.1:0-14920 GCA_036721875.1 Bradyrhizobium sp.
GCTCAGGTGCGATCGCCAGCATCAACGAGGTTTCGAGTTCGTCGGCATGGCTGCCATGGCTTTGCTCGGCCAGTTCCCTGGCTGCGCGGCGGTAGCGCGGACCGCCGCTGATCCACAAATGTTTCACGCGGCCCGCATCGAGGCGCGCCAGCGCGCGGTCGACCGGGGCCAACGTGCTCACGCCGGTATTGAGCACAAAGACGGTCCGGCAACCGCTGCCGAGGATTCCCGTTGCAAGCTCGCGCACCAGCGCCTCGAAGGTCGATGCCGACAGGCTGCTGCTGCCGGCATATTTGGTAAAGGCGGGATAGTGGCCATAGGTCACCGTCGGCCAGATCAGTGCATCGAAGCGCGCGGCAAGTCTGGCGGCGAGCCATTCGGCCTGAATGCGGTCGGTATTGAGAGGGAGGTGGAGCCCGTGCTGCTTCGTTGCGGCGCCGATCGGCAGGATCGCCACCGCACCGTCATGGATGCGCGTCGCGACCTCATCCCAGAGCATGCGCTCGATGAAAGGGGGCCTGCTGTCCGTCGCCATCATCGCCTTTCATGTTCCGGTCGAGCGAAGTTACGTGCCGACTGATGCTTCGGTCAGAAGTCCTGCGGTGATCCATCCGTGTAGATAGCCGGCGCCACGGCCTGCCGCGCCATCGGGGTCGTCGTACGTCGCTAGCATCTCGCAGAGCACGCCGAACGGAATGCCTCTGGTGGCCTCGTCCCACATCATCGCTTCCTCCGACGGGAGTTCGCGGAACATCGGCGTGACGTCCTGACGCCAGATCAGGAGGCGTGCCGGCTGATCCAGCGTGGTCGCGTCCGGCGGGGTTTCGTCGTTCTTGAGCGCAAGCCAGATTGCGGCCGCGTTCGTGGCGAGATCCAGCCGCAAGGCGCTGGGGTGCGCGCGGAACACGAGGTCCGTCCAGGCTTCCGGCGCAAAGCCGGCCATGTCGGTCAGCTCGACCACGGCGCCTTCGGCGGCGTCGAAGGCATCGTTGAGCGCCTTTTCCAGCGCGGCGAGATCGGACAGCGCGGGGTGATCGGCGTAGGGCGCGTTCGATCGCAGGAAATCAGGCAGGCTTTTCGAGAACCAGCGCAGGTTCGGGTGCTCGGACGGATGTGCCTTGACGTAAGCGTGCCCCATCTCGTCGAACATCTCGTCACCGAGATAGAGATGCAGCAATTCGTGATCGTGGCGCATGGCCTCGACCAGCCGCGAGCCGTAAGCGTAGCGGTACACGCCGAACAGTGCGTCACGCTTCTCCCGGGGGCTATCGAGAATTTCCGATAGCACGGTGTCGTCGCCGTGCAGGATGCCGCGCTGGAATTCGGCCTGCTGTCGCGCAAAGTCGCTCATCAGGACTTCGGGCCCTCGGGCAGGACCTTCTCGGCAACCTCGCGGGTCCTCGCGACCTCGACCAGCAGTTCTTCGAGCGGCGGGATGTTGTCGTCGCGCTCGATCATGGTCGAGACCCGGCCGAAGCGCTTCAGCGCGGCGACGTAGAGGTCCCAGACGTCCTCGCAGACCGGATGATCGTGGGTGTCGATGATGTGGGTTCCCATATGGCTGTGACCGGCCATGTGGAACTGCACGACCCGATCCGCCGGAATTCCGTTGAGGAAGGTCAGCGGATCGTAACCGTGATTGAAGGCGCTGACATAGACGTTGTTGATGTCGAACAGCAGCCAGCATCCGGTGCGGCGCGACAGCTCGGACAGGAATTCCCATTCCGTCATTTCGGAATTGTTGAACTGGACGTAGGTCGAGACATTCTCCAGCACGAGGGCGCGGCCGAGGAAGTCCTGCACCAGCTGCACGCGGCTGACGACGTGGTCGAGCGCTTCGGCCGTGTACGGGATCGGCAACAGATCGTGCAGGTTCTTGCCGTGTACGCCCGTCCAGCACAGATGGTCCGAAATCCATTTCGGCTCGACACGGCGGGCGAGATCTTTCAGCCCCTGCAGATATTCGAGATTGGGCGGCGCGGTGGAGGCAATCGATAGCGACACGCCGTGCATCACCACGGGATAGCGCTCGCAAATCCGATCGAGGGTGCGCAGCGGCTGGCCGCCGGGCAGCATGTAGTTTTCGCTGATGACCTCGAACCAGTCGATCGGCGGATTGCCGTTGAGTATCTCGTCGTAATGCTGGTGGCGAAGCCCGAGACCGAATCCGAGAAAGGGCGGGCGGGCCGATTTCGTCGGGCGGGCCGCAAGCGCCGCCGCCGAACCATCTGGCAATCTGCTTGCGACGTTCATGTCGTCTCCGCCCGGACGGCGCCGCAAAGCAAGGCGGTACGCGTCAAACTTTGTCATCAACCTATCATGGAAGGGAGGCCCGGCCTACACCGGGCCTCTCCGGGGCAGCCTCGATTCAGGCCGGCGAATACTTGCCCTTGGCGGCTTCGCACTTTTCCTTGGTCATCGCCGAGAAACCCTGACCCTTGCAGGCGTTCTGACCCTTGCAGGCATTGGCCGCGCCCTTGCAGGCGCTCTGGCCCTTGCAGGCGTTGGCGCCGACGCACTTGCCTTCGCCGGCGGCATAGGTCGGGCTCGACATGGTGGCGCCGGCCAGGAACAGTGTGGCGGCAGCAGCAGCAATGGTGGCGCCGGACTTGGTCATCTTCATGGGAATCCTCCAGAATGGGTGAGGGTGCATCGCCCGCAAGCCGCGACAGTTCTGGCCGTTGAACTGCACCCAGAATTAGCTACGCGGTGGGTCTGGCTCAAGTTACGCGGCCTGCCGACTTTATTTCCGGCCGCGCGGTCGAAACGGCGAGGGGCCCGGCAACGCCGAGCCCCCTTGTCGACCTGATCGATCAACCCTTGACGAACTTGGCGCCCTTGGCGGCGCATTCCTTTTCGGAGGCCATCGAGAAGCCGGTGCCCTTGCAGGCGTTCTGGCCCTTGCAGGCATTGGCCGAGCCCTTGCAGGCGCTCTGGCCCTTGCAGGCGTTGCCGGCCATGCACTTGCCCGCTGCAGCGTTTGCCGCCGTCGATCCCGTCGACACGACCGCACCGGCCAGGAACAGGGTCGCGGCGGCGGCGGCGAGCGTGGCGCCGGACTTGGAATTCAACTTCATGAAATTCTCCTCGATGATTGTTTGAAGAAAGGACGTGACGCTGCCAGCATCCGTTGATCGTGAGATCACAGACCCGCACAACGCAGGGGGACATGGATGCCAATCAGGTCGCGGCGGTCTTCCGGAAGGAAGCTGGTCTCCGTGATTGAGTGCTCACCCAGAGCCAGCTACGGGGCTGGGGGCGACTTGGTTACAGAGTTTCAGAAGAAAATTTTCTTTTTTTGGACGGGGACATTCCGCTGATGTCTAACCCCGGCGCCGCGAGAGTATTTCGTTGCGTTGCGCACGTATCGCGGCGCCGGAGAACCTTCATGGCTTCAAGCGATTAGCCGGCGTCCCGACCCGATCAGTTGCGCTGCACAACGGGTTGCTCAGCCCGTGCCGGCTTCAGTTTCGCCATTTGCGTCACCGTGGCCTTGAGTTCCTCGGCGTTGAAGGACGGAAACGAACAGATGCGGTTGCTGCAGGCGAACGCGGCGGGCTCGCCGAGGTCGGGATATTCCACGTCGGGGTTGGGCAGCTTGCCCTCGCGCAAATCCAGCCATTCCAGACGCTTGTAGCGGGCCGGCAGCGCGCGCGCCAAAGTGTGCAAGGTTTTCGCGCGGGCATCGTCCTTGCTCCCCACGACGGTCATATGCGTCGGCTCGACCGCGAGTTCTTCGTCGGCGAGCAACACGCCGGGAAGAGGCCTTGGCATCTCGGCTGATGCGCTGGCGAGATAGCGCATCGCATGCGAAGCCTGCTCGCGATAGCGTTCCTCGCCATAGTAGCGGTTGAGCAGGTTCATGAAGCGCGCGACCTGCACCTGGTCGTCGATCAGCTTGGCCGGTTTGGCGAGTACGCCAGTCTTGCCCTCCGCTGTCTTCGATGTGACGAAGCCTCCTTCCTCATCCCTGAAGGTCGCGACGAAATCGCCGGCCTTGGCCGCGGCGGTGAGCCATTCGCGGCTTCCGGTTGCGCCGTACAGGTCCAGGAAGGCCTGGCCCATCGCCAGCGTATCGCCGAGGAAGGGGCCGCCGCGATCCTTCTCGCCATGGCGAAAGCCGCCATCCGGCAGTGCGCGGTTGTCGATCACCCATTTCGCGGCGCGTTCGGCGATCGCCAGCGCCTTCGGATCGTTGCTGACGTTGTAAAAGGCTGCAAATCCTGAAATCGCCCAGCCGTTTTCGCGCGCATACATATTCCTGTCGATGCGTGGCATTCCGAGCTTGCGGCGCTCGGCGTCCGACAGGGCGTAATATTTGTGTCCGTCGGTGTCGTGGTTCAGATCCGCATCCTGGCTGACATAGAACGCGCCTTCGGGGCCGGTGAGGAAGGCTGCCAGATAGCGTTCGATGTCGCGCGCGGCAGCGAGGTATTTCGGATCCTGCCACAGCGCATAGGCCTGGCTGTACTGCCGGAGATACTGCGCCTGGAACGACATGATCTTTTCGAAATGGGCCTTGGTCCAGGAGCCGCCCTCCGAATATTGATACACGCCGCCCCAGACCGGATCGATCAGCGCCGTGGCCGCGTCGAGCGTTTGCCGGGCGCGCTTGATCGAAATGGCATCGCCGGCCTCGGCGCGGGTGATGGCAAGATCCATGCTGTCGGCGTCGATGTATTTCTGGTTCTCGCCCCAGCCGCCGAGTTTCTCGTCCCAGGATTCATCGAAATTCTTCGTCAGCGCCGTGCGTTGCTCCTTGCCGAGAAATGCCGACGTCGATGGTTTGACCTCGAAGGCCTCGCCGACCGACGGGCCCGGCGTGGGATCGTCGATGATGGCCTTGAGCAAGGCCTGCATCCGCTCCGGCTCGATGTAGCCCCTGATCTTGGCGATCTCGGTGCCATCGGGACCGAACACGATGGTGGCCGGCCAGCCCCAGTCGCCATAACGGCTCGACAGATCGGGGCTGGCGTCCTGGTCGACCCGCACCGGCAGATACTTCGCGGCGAGCAAGTCCTTGACCTCGGGATCAGCGTAGGTCGTCTTTTCCATCACGTGGCACCAGTGGCACCACACCGCCTCGAGATCGAGAATGACGAAGCGGTTCTCGGCGGCAGCGCGGGCGAACAGGTCGTCGCTCCATTCGCTCCATTTGGGGCCGTCGCTGGCAAACGACGGAGACACCGCAAGGGCGGCGAGGGCGATGGCGGCGATGCGGACGAGTTTCATGGCGGCTCCTCGGAAGCTGGCGGTTCGACAGCTACGGGGCCAGGCGAAATCCGGGCTCAGCTTTTCGGCGCCGTCACAGGATTGTGAGATCAGGTCGATTGCTTGCCATGTCCGGTAGCGTTCAGCAGCAGCCGGTCCAGCGAGGCGGCGCCGGGGCCCGCGATCGCGAGCCACATGAAGGCGCCGAAATAGGCCGCCTCTTCGAAGCCGAGCAGCGTCTCCAGCGAGTCGACGTCGCCCCATTTCGCAGCCTTGATGGCAACAACCATGACCACCGCAAGCATCGCGGCTGGAATGCGGGTGAACAGGCCGAGGATCAGCATCGCGCCGCCGAAGCATTCGACGCCGGATACGAAGGGGGTGAGGATGTTCGGAAACGGGATGCCCCAGCCGGCAAAATTTTCGGTCACCTGCTCAAGGTGGGTCAGCTTGCCCCAGCCGGCCAGCATGAAGGTGTAACCGACGATCAGCCGCATGATCAGCGGTCCGGCCCAGGAAAAGTACGATGCGATCCGGGCGGGCAACAGGATGAGAAGATTGATGACAGAATGCATGCGAAGCCCCCTTCAAGTAGTTGATCACGTTGGGCCGCGACCCGCGGCTGCTTTACGTTCGGGGCGCGCGAAAGCGCCGCGGACGCGGCAATCCTGTACTGGCTGGAATTTCGTATTGGTCGGCCCGCTTGTTACGGGGGCTAGCCGAAATTTTGCAGGGCGGGGAAAGTCTCGAGCAGCCAGATGCTGATGCTGGTGATGGACCCGGTCAGGAAGCCGATGCCGGTGATGACCATCAGGATGCCCATGGCGTGCTCGACCTTGCTGAGATGCCGCTTCATCCGCGCGAACAGCGAGGAGAACTGCTCGATCATGAAGGCCGCCAGCAGGAACGGGATTCCGAGGCCGGCGGAATAGATCGCGAGCAAGCCGGCGCCCTTGGCCACCGTGGCTTCCGAAGCCGCGATCGACAGGATCGCCGCCAGGATCGGCCCGATGCAGGGGGTCCAGCCGAACGCGAACGCCAGCCCCATGGCGTAGGCGCCCCACAGGCCGACGGGTTTCGGCATCGGCATCCGGCCTTCGCGCATCAGCAGGCTGATCCGGGTCAGACCGAGAAAATGCAGGCCCATGATGATGATCACGATGCCGGCGATGATCGAGAGCTGCGCCGACCAGGCGCGGATCAGCCCGCCGACGAGGGAGGCGCTGGCGCCGAGCGCCACGAACACCGTGGAAAAGCCGAGCACGAACAGCACTGCCGATGCCATCACGGCACGCTTGGAGGTCTCGATCTTCTCGTCGCTCGCCACATGCTCGATGGTCGCGCCGGTGAGATAGATCAGATAGGGCGGCACCAGCGGCAGCACGCAGGGCGACAGAAAGCTGACAAGACCGGCAATCAGGGCCGCCGGGATGGATACATCGTGCATTGAATGACCTTCGAGAATTACGGCAAGGCATAGCGCCCTCCTGGCTTGTACGGAACAGGCAATCGGCAAGTTTCGCCGGCGCTATGGCCCCACTCCGGTCACAGAGCTGTGTCCGGGCCGTTGAAATGGCCTCGCCGGCGAAACAGACGCTGGTATGGTTGCGTATTGCGGTAAGAAGCCCCGCCAACCTGGACCCTTGCATGCGCCTCGGCATCCGCAGCGCCATTTCTGCCCTCGTCCTGACGTCGATCGTCGTCAGCGCCGTCGGCGTGCATCTGTTGTGGTGGCGTACCGCGCAAGGGGTCAGCCAGACGCTCGCCAGCACCATTAACGACCAGATTGTTTCTGCTGTCGGCGACGAATTGCAATCGGTCACGTCGGAGGCGCGCTCGTCCATGTCGGCGGTGCGAACATTGCTCGCCGAGAAGGTGTTCGACCCACGCGATGGGCGAAAGCGCGAGGTCGTGTTCCGGTCGCAATTGCTGTCGCAGCCGACCATCTCCTGGGTGGCGTTCGGATGGCCGGACGGATCGTTCTTTGCCGGGCACAAACTTGGCGACAACGTCATCGAAATGCTCGAGATCGCGCCCGACCGCGAACTGCGCATCAATCGCTACGAATTCGTCGGCAACCAACTCAAGCTCAAGGCCAGCTGGTCTGAACAGACCGAATATTCCGTGACGGAGCAGGATTGGTTTCGGGTCGCCCGCCAGACCGATGATGAATACTGGTCGACGCTGACGGCGCATCCGCGCGGCGAACGGCTGGGGGGGGCCTTTTCCGCCCCGGTCGCGATCGACGGCAAGCCGGCCGGCGTGGTCGCCATCATCATCGAACTGACCCGCGTCTCCAGCTTCCTGTCGCAGCTCACGGTCGGAAAATCCGCCGGCGCTTTCATCCTCGAGCGGGACGGCAAGGTGGTGGCCTCGCCCGATCCCGATGCCAGCGAACTGGTCGATCTGAAAACCAATCATCCGCTGTTTCCGATCGCCGTCGATGCGATCCGGGACGCCACCGCCTACGAGCCCGGCGAGGGACAACCGTTCAATACGATGGTGACGCGGGACGGCAAGGCCTACCAGGCCGTCATCACGCCGATCTCGTTTCCCGGCTGGTCGCTCGTGACGGTCGTGCCCGAGTCGGAATTTCTCGGGCCGGTGCAGATGACGATCCGGAATTTGATGATCGGCCTTGCGTTCCTGATCGTGTTCGCTGGACTGTTGTCGGCATGGCTCGCCCAGCGGTTGATCGCAGCACCCCTGATCAAGGTGGTCAACGAGATCAGGCATGTCGAGCGCTTCGATCTGGACAAGGTGCAGCGGCATCCGTCGCGGCTGACCGAGATCGAGAATCTTTCCGGCGCCATCGGCGACATGGCGCAGGGGCTTGCCGCGTTCCGCAAATACATTCCGGCCGATCTGGTCAGGCGCCTGGTCAGCGACGGCGACGGTGCGCGCCTCGGCGGCGCGGTACGGCCGATGAGCGTGATGTTCATCGATCTCGCCGGCTTCACCGGCATGTCGGAGCGGCTCGGCGACCGCATCATCCCGCTGCTGTCGCGCTATTTCGACAGCGTCTCGGCGCAGGTCCAGAACCACAACGGCACCATCGACAAATTCATCGGCGACGCCGTGATGGCGTTCTGGGGGGCGCCGTCACAAAATCCCGATCACGCTGTCGATTGCTGCCGCGCCGCGCTCGCGTGTCAGCGCGCGGTCGGTGAGGCCGGTCTGGTCGACGACCATGGCCAGCCCGTGAAGATCCGCATCGGCATCAATTCCGGCGACATGCTGGTCGGCAATATCGGTTCGGAAGTCCGCCTCAACTACACCGTGATCGGCGACGCCGTGAATATCGCAAGCCGGCTGGAGAGCACCAACAAGGTATATGGCTCCACCATCATCATCGGCCCTGAAACGCGCCGGCTGGCGGGCGACCGCATCGTGGTTCGCGAACTCGACAGGCTCGCGGTCTACGGCCGCGCCGGAGGATTGCAGATCTACGAATTGCTGGGAATGGCCGGCGAGTTCGATGCGAGGCCGGAATGGGTCGCAGCCTACGAGGCCGGGCTCGTGGCCTGGCGCGCGGGTGACTTCTCTGCTGCGATCGCCGCATTCCAGAAGGTGCTGGAAATCCGGCATGACGATGCCGCGTCAGTGGTGATGATCGAGCGCTGCCGGCAGCAGCTCGAACATCCTGCCGGCGAGGCGTGGGACGGAACCACGATCGCGCGCAGCAAATAGCCTCCGGCCGACGGCTATCTTGCATGAGGCTTCCGCTGCCGGACGCAAGCCTGAAGTCGTCATGGGCCGGCAACCGGTGGGCGGCCGCCTCGGCATCGAGCTCACCGCGTTCGAACGATTACGGCCACCTTGGCCAGCGGAGGGTCGGAGGTGACCCGATTCTTCCTGCACCGATGCGCTCGTCCGGCGCTGGTATGGTTAAGGGAGGACAGGAATCATGGGTTCCGGCAAATGTTCGTAAGGCCGCGCGATCGCTCGGCAGTCCAGAACTCATCCATTCCGCAATCAGTCGTGTGACCCGTGGCGCAGCGACGCTCGTCCCATCCATCGCCACGACCGACCCGGTGCGAGTGCCAGCCGCAAGGACGCCATGCAGTGCCACGGAATCATCCGCCACGGCGGCAGCATCCGGACCGGTTCGTCGAGGTGGCACCGTAACGGGTGTCGCAACGGGCCCGGCGCCGGAATAGCGGCTAGGGGAACAATCGCTACGTCTGAAGCCGCCGACCACGATGGCACGCTCTCCGGTACCGAGCGGGTTGATGGTGCCCCTTCTGCGAATGGAACTGGGGCCTGTATCCTCCTCCTGCAATCGCCCGGCGAGATCAAAGCGGGTGTACTGGTCATCGTCATCGAATCGCGATTGCCGCCCCCAGAGTGGGTATCCGAACGGAGTGTCGCCACGTTGCACCCATGCCTCGACGGCAAAAGCGCTTCCGAGGTTGTAGATTTCGACGTTCCAGGTACCTGAAGGTGCGGTCGGGACGCCTGCCGTCATTGTCGTAGTCGGCGCCAGGGCCAGCACGATATGCGGCCGTTCTCCGGCAAGGCTTATCGAACGAACCCGGAAGCGGACGTTCGGCGAACCCATTGAAGGCCAGACATCTCCGGGATTGACCAGGTCGGACTTCTCGCCGTTCGGCGCGACGAGGCGCACGGCGATTTGCGGGCGAGTCCCGTCCGGAGCCTCAAGCGGCAGCCAGATCTGTATGAAACTGACAGCCTTGTTATCAGGCTGGACGCGCCAGTGCAGAATTTGGCCCGGAATGTCCGGTGTCGCTGCGCGAGGGAGGTCGAAACGTGAATGACATCGCGCGAGGTAGTGATTGCCTGAGGGCAGAACGACGCGCAAAGGTGTCGCGCGGCTCGCGATCAACTGGTCAATCGCACGTTCGAGAGGCGCCGTGCCGTCATGCGGTCCGGCGATGAAGCCGTAACTCAGGTTGATGACCACCGGCAGGGGGCGCGACGCAATCTGACCAGCCCGTCTCAAAATGTAATGGATCGAATAAATCGCTATTGGAGTAAGATATGCTCCAGAGGTTTCCTCAGTCACCCACTTCGGCAACTGAACGCCGATCAGGTGCGGGGAATCGGCGCCTGCATGTTGAGGATCGAGCCCACAGGCAATGTCCATGACATGAGCGCCGTGTTTGGCGCGGCGAGCTACCAAATTCTGACCGGTCAGCCGATAGAACTGGTCTTCATCCACGACGTTCGAGTACTTGCACTGTCCGAGCAACGGGTTGATCTGGCCCTCCGTCAGTTCGATACCCGGCCCCAGTGCAAAAAATGCGGGGTCATCCTGATTCAAGAAGTATTTGAACCGCGTATCTCCATTGCTGAAGCGGAACCTTTCGTGCGCAAATGCCAAGCCATCGTCGATCACGGCAACGACTACTTTTTGCGGACTCACGGGAATGGCATTCGATTTTTTTGTAACTTCGGATTTTTTCGCAGGTTTGGCTTCGGTCTTCCTTTGGAAGTCTCCTTTCACCAGAGGCGACTCGATTGGAGTGCCGAGTTCAATGGTTTTTATTCGCGAGGCGAGCCGCGTCAGCTTTGTAATCACAGCAGGTTCGAATTTTGTCCGAAGTGATGCGCGCGGATCGCCCTCCGTAACGAGCAGTTCGAGCGTATCCCGATTCATGATGGCCATGCAGAATGTGATGTCGCCCGGTTCAAGGTCATCTGGCGGTGTTTCAAAGACACTCGGGATGATGAACAGGTCCTGAGCCTCGAACTGATGAACGGCCGCCACGAACGAAACGACGGATTCTTCTACCTCCAGCAGTACCCTGAACCATTGTCCACGGAGGTACGCGAATTTCGTAGCGACCGCCCACTCGAGTTCAGGAGCAATCAAGTTTTGATTTCCGAGCATCGAAAAACTCCAACGAGAGGTACATGGAGCGACCGGCGAATGGGGACAATGCTATTTCCATTCGGCTTCGGCCTGATCCCAAAGCCAGTGCAGTACGTCGGATCGCTCCGGCGCCTGTGACGATATCAAATCGACAAATTGCAAGGGTGTTTCTGTGCCTATCGCGGGTGTGAACTGGTGGAAATCGAAATCAAGGCTGTCGGGATAGCGCTCGCCATCGAAACGCCATGCGTTGAATGGGCCAGGTGATCCGCCTCCTGCTGCAGTTGCCCGTTCAATAAAGTAGCGGGCAAGCGTGAGTCCGAGAACCTGCCCACTTGCGGTGTCGATCGGGAAGTGAACGCCTGCCACGGTGCGATTGACAGCGATCCTCGCGGCTTCCCGCATGAGCTGCTCACCAAGGCTCGCTCCTTTGCCGAGCAATTCCCACAATATGCGAGCGACCATGTGGTTCTCGGTTGAGTGTCCGCTTGGGAAGGTGCCGTGTCCGGGCGTAAGAATGATGGGCTGTACCTGGGGCGACATCTCGTTTGGTCGGCGACACGCGAGCGCATGTTTGATGCGCATCTCGACGAAGTTGGCGAGCCTTAGCGCGGCGTCAATCAATTCAATGGTCTTCCTGGTACGGTCGGGATGCAGATAAACGACCGAGCTCCAGAATCCGTATTGCGGTCCGAGCTGCGAAAGGATCTCCGAGGCCCGATCCTCCCGAAGGTCCGAATATTGCTCCAGGTAATCCAGCTGTTTGGCGAAAGTCGAGTCTTTGGGGCGAATGAAGGTTACGATCCTGCTTGAAGTGGCAGTAGGACTTGTGGTCGGTGCGAAATGAAGGTGCCAGATCGTTACGGCATCATTGGATGTCTTTGAAACGGTCTGGCCGTTTTCCTGGTAAGTGAAAGTGTCAGCGTGCCGGCTGAAATACAAATTCGATAGCAGGTCGAAGTCGATGACGCTCGCCCGCACCCAAGGCTCCCAGGCATACAGATTGGCTGCATCTTCGATGGTGCGCGGGGGAGGGGTGACGGTCTGTCCCAGCCAGCTTCCAACAATGCCGTCACGCTGTTTGATCAAGGCATCGGAGAGAAGCGGCGAGCCATAACCGCCGTATGAGGCGCCTCCTGCTCCGCCAGCGCCGCCCGCTCCACCAGCGCCACCAGCTCCGCCTGCGCCACCGGCCCCGCCTGCACCACCGGCTCCACCTAACAGACCAGCGCCGCCTGCTCCGCCTTCAGGACCCATCGTAGCCATCGCCTGCCTCCTGTTGATGTTACTGCGGCACGCCCGCCCCTTGTAATGCGTTGGACCAAATCCTGCCCGTTTCGAAGCCGCTGCTGGGATGACGTTCCCGATATCTCGAAATCGTAAGGCCCGGTTCGAGCCGCAGCAGTTCGCTCACCGTCTTGCGTGCATCATCGTGCAGCCCAAGCTGCCACTGTGAAATCGCCAGCGCTCGAAACGTGGAGGTGTGGGTGCGGTTTGCACGCAGCGATCGCTTTGCAAGCTCGATTGACCGCTTGTATTGCCCGGCAGAAAGGGCCGCCGTTGCCGCGAGCGAATCATAGAAGTACCGATGCGGGTCCAGCGGCGAGAGCCTCAAGGCGCGTTGCGTGTGTTCGGTCGCAATCTTTCCTTCACCCTTGAATGCGTGAAGCGTACCCTTCAACAGCCATGCCAGGGAATCATTCGGATTTACTCGTAGCGCAAGGTCATACTGCTCTTCGGCGATATCGAGCCGCCTCAATAGGTTGGTATGAACGAAGCCGGACATCGCCAGCGCCAGCGAGCATTGCGGATCTGCATCGAGTGCCCGGCGCCCACAGTCCAGCGCCAGCTGGGCATCCACGGCCGGATCGCTGGACCAGCCTTGCTGGACCCGCAAGACGTGCCACTTGGCCAGCCATGCCCACGGTATCGCCTGCCGGGGAAGGCGTTCGGTCAAGGCTTGCAGCATTTGCCGGGATCGATCGAAATCCTGCAGCGAAAGCCGATGCATCAGGGCGATCGCGCCCATGAGCAACGTATAGGTCTCCAGGGTGGGCAACGGCTGCGACTGAGCGCGCTGGAGTTCGCGAGTCATCACCGCCATGCTGACGCCGGTAACGATTTTTTCAACGACGTCATCTTTGCCGCTGATGAGAGCATGCGCCTTGCCCTCCAGATTTTCCGACCAGACGATGGTGCCGGGCTCGGACGCCGTCAGTTCGACATTGAGCCGTAACTTGCTTCCGGATTTCCGATAGGCGCCGGACAAGATGTAATTGGCGCTTAGATACCGACTGACTTCGTCAAGGGAGGTTTCGCGCTCGCGAAATACGGTCGTTGAGAGGCGAGAGATGACATTCAGTTCTGACGAGCGCGACAGGGCTGAAATGATCTCATCGGCAAGAACTTCGCCAACGACCGAGTGCTCGGGCTGATCAGCGCGTTCGGCAAACGGGATTACTGCGATGGTCGGACGTAGTTGCGGCATCGATATTGCGTGCGGTTCAATCACCGGCCGTGGTCCTGGTGGGCCAACGCGGTATGCGCGCACCGGCTCATGAACATGCTTCAGGTAGCACGACCCCAGATCTTCGATGTCCGCGTCGAGCACGGGCGTGAGTTGATCTCGCACATCCGCTGAAACCACAATCTCGCCGGGGCCCGCCAACCCAGTGAGCCGCGCCGCGAGGTTTACTCCAGTTCCGTAGACATCGTGATCGTCCGCCAGCAGATGACCGAAGTGCACTCCTATGCGAAGCAAGATTTGCTGGCTTGGCGGCACGCCCTGGTTGGCGCTTGCTCCAGCACGCTGCAGCGCGAATGCCGCTTTGACTGCGGGGGGGACAACGGGAAACTCGAGCAGCAGGCCGTCGCCGTGGCTCTTGACGAGGCGGCCCCGGTGGGCCGGCAAGATATCTCTTTCCACGGTCCCTACGAGTTGTCGCCATCGTCGCACCGAGTCATTTTCGTTTTCCTCCATCAGTCGAACAGACTCGACAACGTCGACGAACATCAGGGTCCGTACAACCCACTCAGGATCGTCCAAGGCACTGGGGAGATCGTTTCTAACCATCTGCCGTGCGTGTCTTTAGAGGAAGCGCTGCTATTTTCGGACACGACCTCGTGGATGGCAAGGCCGAACATTTTGCAAGTGCGCCAACTATTCAGACCCCCAGCTGAGGTTCAGGGCGATCTCGGCCTCGGCTTTCAAACATGCTGCCTTTACCGGCGTTGATCCGATATGAAGTACTTCACATTTTGTTCGTCTTCGAACAGAACGGGCCCTTCGGCCAGGGTTGCGGCGCAAAGACAACAAGAAAGCTCAGACAACAAGAAAAGGGCCCCCCATGCATCTTCCCTTCTTCTACGGCTGGCTGATCGTTGCGGTGACCTTCGTCACCATGGCGATCGGCGTCAATGCGCGGACGGCGTTCTCGCTGTTCTTTCCGCCGATCATCGGTGAGTTCGGGTGGGAGCGAGGCCTTACCGCGGGTGCGTTCTCGTTCGGCTTTGTAGTATCCGCCATCGTCAGTCCGCTGATCGGCCGCATGATGGATCGCTTCGGTCCGCGCGGGGTGATGGAGCTTGGCGTCGTGCTGATGGGGGGCGGGCTGCTGCTGGCGCCGCTGACGACGCAGCCATGGCATCTCTATCTCACCATCGGCGTGCTGGTGGGGGCAGGTAGCGTCTGTCTCGGCTATTCCGGCCAGTCGCTGTTCCTGCCCAACTGGTTCATCCGCCGTCGCGGGCTCGCGATGGGGCTGGCTTTTGCCGGCGTCGGCATCGGCTCGGTGACACTGCTGCCCTGGGTGCAGCACTTGATCGAGCAGACCGGATGGCGCACCGCCTGCACGGCGATGGGCATTCTCGTCT
>DAIMKE010000037.1:0-13511 GCA_036721875.1 Bradyrhizobium sp.
AAAAAGCCGGTGAAGTTCGATGCGGTGAAGACCGGGCGCGATGATGTCGCGCTGCTTGGGTTCACCTCGGGCACCACAGGCGAACCCAAGGCGACGATGCATTTCCATCGCGACCTGATGATCGTCGCCGACGGTTACGCCAGGGAAGTCCTCGGCGTAACGGAGGATGACGTCTTCGTCGGCTCGCCGCCGCTGGCATTCACGTTCGGTCTCGGCGGGCTCGCGATCTTTCCCTTGCGGTTCGGTGCGACGGCGACGCTGCTGGAAAACGCAGCACCAAGCGAGATGATCAAGATCATCGAAACCTACAAGGCCACGGTCTGCTTTACCTCGCCGACGGCGTATCGCGCCATGATGGCCGCGATGGACAAGGGCGCGGACCTGTCGTCGCTGCGGATTGCGGTTTCCGCCGGCGAGACGTTGCCGGCACCGGTATTCGAAGCCTGGACCGACAAGACCGGCAAGACGATTCTCGACGGGATCGGCTCGACGGAATTGCTGCACATCTTCATTACCAACCGCGTCGGCGACGCGGTCGCCGGAACGACGGGGCATCCGGTTTCCGGCTACGAGGCAAAAATCGTCGATGACGACATGAACGAGTTGCCGCCGGGCAGCGTCGGCAAGCTCGCGGTGCGCGGGCCGACCGGATGCCGTTATCTCGCCGACAGCAGGCAATCGAACTATGTGCGCGGCGGCTGGAATCTCACAGGCGATTCATTCGTGCAGGACGCCAGCGGCCGGTTGTCATTTGTCGCCCGCTCGGACGACATGATCGTGTCCTCCGGCTACAACATCGCAGGTCCCGAGGTCGAGGCGGCCCTGCTGTCGCATCCGGCGGTCGCCGAATGCGGGGTGGTCGGCGCTCCCGACGAGGCGCGCGGCCTGATCGTCAAGGCTTATGTGGTGCTCGTGGGCGGCGCCAAGGCCGATGCCGCGCTGACGCAGGCGTTGCAGGATCACGTCAAGCGCGAGATCGCGCCCTATAAATACCCGCGCGCAATCGAATACGTCGCGCAACTGCCAAAGACCGAAACCGGCAAGCTGAGGCGCTTTACACTGCGGCAGATGGCGGCCGGCGGTGCTTCGACGCCTGGTGTCGCTGCGGAATGAACTCGATTGAAGGAGAATAGCCGGTGACCGCACCAGATGGCCCCGCCTTGACGGTGGTGGCTGACCCCAGAACTGCTGGTCCAACGAGCGATGGACCGCAGGTGCTGCAGCCAAGCGGCTGGCCGATGCCGAAAGGATACGCCAACGGCATGGCGGCCGATGGCCGCCTCGTGGTGACCGGCGGCGTGATCGGTTGGGACACCGAGGGGCATCTGGAATCCGACTTCGTCGCGCAGGTGCGCCAGACGCTGCGCAACATTGCCGAAATCCTGGCGGAAGGCGGGGCGCGGCCCGAGCATCTGGTGCGCCTGACCTGGTACGTTGTCGATATCGAGGAATATCTGGCGAACCTCAGGGATCTCGGCCGGGTCTATCGCGAGATTTTCGGTACGCATTATCCGGCGATGGCGCTGGTGCAGGTGGTGCGCCTGGTCGAGCGAGCCGCCCGCGTCGAAATCGAGGCGACGGCGGTAGTGCCGCGCTGATGCAAACTATGCGGGCTGAAATTCCTGCACAACTCTCTGCGCACCTATCTCATAGAGCTTTGCAAGCGCTGCAATGACGGCTTTGCGCATGCGCGGATCGGTTCCGAGCCGGCCGAAAATGGATTCCACTTCCAGCAGTGCCGGTGCAAGCCGTTCCGCGACCGGGCCCGCGGCTTCGGCAATCGCCGCAAGTTTCGACGCAAGGGGATCGCGCACATCGATCGGATGTCCCTGTTCGTCCCTGGCCGTGACGTACCGCATCCAGCCTGCTACCGCGAGCGCATGCGTATCGATCGGCAGGCCACGCTGCAGTCGTGCTTCGATGGTGCCGAGCAGCCGCTGCGGAAGCTTCTGCGATCCGTCCATCGCGATCTGCCAGGTACGGTGGCGCAAGGCGGGATTGGCAAAGCGTTGCAGCAGTGAGTTGCTGTAACCCGGAAGGTCGGTGCCGGCAGGCATCGCCAGCGTTGGCGCAGCGTCTTCCATCACCTGGCGCGCAAACGCCGCAAAGCGATCGTTGGTCATGGTCGCCGCAATGGTTTCATGGCCTGCGAGGTAGCCGAGATAGGCCAGCGCCGAGTGGCTGGCATTGAGCAACCGCAGCTTCATGTGCTCGAACGGCTTTACGTCGGAAACCATCTGAACGCCGGCAGCCGCGAAATCCGGCCGGCCGACCGAGAAACGATCTTCGACGATCCATTGCGTGAACGGCTCCGTCACCACCGGCCACGCGTCGGTCATGCCGAGCGCGGAAGAAACCGCTGCACGGTCGGCGTCGGTGGTCTCCGGCACGATCCGGTCCACCATCGTCGAGGGAAACGCGACCTCGGCTTCAATCCATTTGGCGAGATCGGGCGATTTCAACGCGGCAAACTGCGTCACGAGCCGGCCGACGGTGTGGCCATTGGCCGAGAGATTGTCGCAGGACAGGACGGTGAAAGGGGCCGCGCCCGCGATTCGACGGCGTTCCAGCGCGGCTGCGAGAAAGCCGATGGCCGAGCGCGGCGCGTCCGGATGCTGCAGGTCATGGACGATGTCGGGATGATGCTCGTCCAGTTCGCCGGTTTGCGGCGTATGGCAGTAGCCCTTCTCGGTGACCGTCAGCGAGACGATGCGCGTGGCCGGGTTGGTCATCCGCGCGATCAACTGTCCGGGATTTTCGGTCGCGACTTCGCATCCGAGAACCGAGCCGATGATCCTGTGATCGGTGCCTGCGCCGGAACGGACCGCGACCGTATAGAGATAATCCTGCGGGGCGAGGGCATCGCGCGTATCGGGGCTTCTCAGGCTGGCGCCGATGATGCCCCAGTCCGTGGCGCCTCCGGTCAGAAGATCGTCGACCACGACCGCCTGGTGCGCGCGGTGGAACGCGCCGATTCCGAGATGAACGATGCCGGGCGCGGCGCTGGCTCGGTCATAGGCCGGGCGGCGGATCTTCGCGGGAAGCCGGCCCATGCTGGCGTTCGACAGCCGCAAATCGCCATTCTGGGTCTTGGAACCGGGAATTTTCGTCGTCTCGCTTGACATCAAAGCCTCGATCCCGCATTCCTCGGTCAATTGGTCAGGCCAATTTATTGGCCTTGGTCCCATTCAAAGCAAGAAAAATCGATCCGCGCAGGGGATCGTCAGGGAAGGGACGAGCGTGCCGCTCGAAGCCGTGGAAGCGCGACGCCTTTATCGCCAGGTTGCCGATCAGCTGCGCGCCTTGATCGACAGCGGCGAATACCGCGTTGGCAGCAAGCTTCCCACCGAACGCGATCTTGCCGAACAGCTGAAAGTCTCGCGGCCGACGGTCCGCGAAGCGCTGATCGCGCTCGAGGTCGAGGGCAGGGTTCGCATCCGCGTCGGCTCCGGGATCTATGTCAGCGAACCGGCCCCGCTGGCGCAGCCGTTGCCGGCAACCGCCGAGATCGAAGGTCCGTTCGAATTGCTGCGCGCCCGCGAGTTCATCGAGGGTGCGATCGCCGAACAGGCGGCGAGGGTGGCTACTCCCGAAGACATCGCGCGCATTGACGCGTCTGTCGAGGCGATGGCAACCGTGCAGCATCCGGGCGAAGCATCGATGATCCATGACCGCGCATTCCATGTCGCCATCGCCGGATGCCTCGACAACGCCGTGCTGGTCCGCGTCGTCGGCGAGCTGTTCGACCAGCGGCTCAATCCGTACTTCGCCAAGCTCGCGCATTATTTCGAGAATCCGCAATCCTGGAACGCGGCACTCGCCGAGCACCGGGCGATCCGCGATGCCATCGTCGCGCGCGATTCCGAAGCCGCGCGCGTCACGATGCGAAAGCATCTGGCCCGTTCCCAGGAGCGCTTCGCGCAAAATTTCGGAACGGAAGCTTCATCCGCCTCCCGTGGTGCAAGGAGCGGTTGAGCGGTCAATGACACCGGAATTCGGACGGGTCGGAAAATGCCGGGCCGGTTGAGTAACAAAGCAAGATTGTAACAGGGAGAAAATCATCATGTTGAAGAAATTGACGATTGCGTTCGCTGCATCCGCCGCGGCGCTGCTGGCCGCAACCACGTCGGGCATGGCGCAGACCAAGCTTAAATGGGCCCATGTCTACGAGACTTCCGAGCCGTTCCATACGGCCTCGGTCTGGGCCGCCGGCGAGATCGGCAAGCGAACCAATGGCCGCTATCAGATCGACGTCTATCCGGCCTCGCAGCTCGGCAAGGAGACCGACATCAACCAGGGGCTTTCGCTGGGTTCGGTCGACATGATCATTTCCGGCTCGAGCTTTGCGGCCAAGAGCTTTCCGCCGATCGGCGTGACCTACTATCCCTACACTTTCCGCGATGCCGATCACCTTCTGGCCTACACCAAGAGTGACGTCTTCAAGGAACTGGCGAAGGGCTACGAGGACAAGACCGGCCATCGGATCGTGGCTGTAACCTATTACGGCGTCCGTCACACCTCCTCGAACAAGCCGATCAAGACCTGCGCCGACATGAAGGGCCTCAAGATTCGCGTGCCTGACGTGCCGGCCTATCTCGCAATGCCACGCGCCTGCGGCGCCAATACCGCGCCGATCGCCTTCGCCGAGGTCTATCTCGCTCTGCAGAACGGCACCGTGGAAGCCCAGGAAAACCCGCTCACCACGATTGAAGCCAAGAAGTTCTACGAGGTGCAGAAACACATCGTGCTGACCGGCCATATCGTCGATCACCTGAATACGGTGATTTCCAGTGCGCTGTGGAAGAAGCTGTCCGAGGAAGACCGCAAGATCTTCACCGACGTGGCCCAGGAAGCCGCCGCGAAGGCTACCGCCGAGATCAAGGTCAACGAAGGCAAGCTGGTCGATTTCTTCAAGCAGAAGGGCCTGACGGTGACCGAGGTCAACAAGGACGAGTTCCGCGACACCGTGCTCAAGAATGTGAGCTTCGAGACCTTCGACTACCGCAAGGCCGACTGGGAACGCATCCAGGCGGTCAAGTAACCATCCGCTGTCGTTCCGGGGCGGCTCGAAGAGCCGAACCCGGAATCTCGAGATCCCGGGTTCGATGCTAACGCATCGCCCCGGAATGACGTGAGCAATCACGCCGAGTTGGGGAATACGCATGTCGACGGTCGAAGTTCACAAGCAGATCACGGCGGACGAGATCGCCCATACCTTCGAGGACGAAGTCCCGAAGACGGCCGACCTCGGGCAGTACGCCATGGAGGACTGGCTGGCGCTGGCGATCTTCTGGATCATGGCGCTCTCCGTCTTCCTGCAGTTCTTCACCCGCTACGTCCTCAACGACAGCTATGCCTGGACGGAGGAGATCGCGACCTACTGCCTGATCGGCGTGGTCTTCATCGGTTCGGCGATGTGCGTGCGGCTGTCGCGGCACATCCAGGTCGATCTGATCTATCGGTATTTGCCGCGCGCCGCGGGGCGCGCGTTGTCGACGGTGATCGACCTGATCCGGATCGCGTTCTTTGCCTACGCGATCAAGCTGGTTTGGCAGTTCATCCAGATCATCGGCGACGAGCGGATGACGACGATCAAGTTGCAGAAGGGCTTCGTCTATTACGCCGTGCTGCTTGGCTTCGCCCTGATGCTCGTGCGCTCGATCCAGGTCGCGGTCGAGAATTGGCGGCGGGGCTATTCGATCCTGGAGCGCCCCGGCGCATTCGACGGCACGGAAGGTTGACGCCATGCTGCTGCTGCTTGGGGGATTTCTGCTGCTGATGCTGCTCGGCCTTCCGGTCGCGCTCTCGATGGCGGTGTCGTCGCTGGTGTACATTCTCGTCACCGGCATCACGCCAGACGTGACGCTGGCGCAGCGCATGATCGCCGGCGTCGAGAGCTTTCCGCTGCTGGCCGTGCCGTTCTTCATCCTGGCCGGCAATCTCATGAACATCGCCGGCGTCACCGGCCGCATCTACAAGTTCGCGGTCGCGCTGGTGGGCTGGATGCGCGGCGGCCTTGGACACGTCAACATCATCGGCTCGGTGATCTTCTCCGGCATGTCCGGCACCGCCATTGCCGATGCCGCCGGCCTCGGCACCATCGAAATCAAGGCGATGAAGGACCACGGCTACTCCACCGAGTTTGCCGTCGGCGTCACGGCGGCGTCCGCCACGCTCGGTCCGATCATTCCGCCGTCGTTGCCGTTCGTGATCTACGGCATGATGGCGAACGTCTCGATCGGGGCGCTGTTTCTCGGCGGCGTCATCCCCGGCGTCGTCATGACCCTGGCGATGATGGCCACCGTCGCCTATTTCGCGCACAAGAACCGCTGGGGAAGCGACACGCCATTCTCCTGGCCGCAACTCGGCTCGGCGGCGCTCGAAATCGTCATCGTCCTGGCGTTCCCGCTGGTGGTCTGGCTCATGGTCGTCGGCGGGATGTCGGTGAACATGGCGGTCGGTATCGGGCTGGTGGCGCTGCTGGCGCTCGACTGGTACTTCGATTTCTCGGCCGTGATGGCGCTGATGGCGCCCGTCATCCTGATCGGCGGCATGACGCTCGGCTGGTTCACGCCGACCGAGGCCGCGGTCGCCGCCGTGATCTGGTCGCTGTTCCTGGGGCTCGTGCGCTATCGCTCGATGACGCTGCGGACAGTGGCGAAGGCAACCTTCGACACGATCGAGACCACGGCATCGGTGCTGTTCATCGTCACCGCGGCTTCGATCTTCGCATGGCTGCTGACGGTATCGCAGGCGGCACAGACGCTGACCGATGTCATGCTTGGGATCACCCAGAACAAATGGGTGTTCCTGCTGCTTGCCAACATCCTGATCCTGTTCGTCGGCTGCTTCATCGATACCATCGCCGCGATCACCATTCTGGTGCCGATCCTGCTGCCGATCGTTCTGAAGCTGGGCATCGATCCCATCCATTTCGGCCTGATCATGACGCTGAACCTGATGATCGGCCTGTTGCACCCGCCGCTCGGTATGGTGCTGTTCGTGCTGGCGCGAGTGGCGAAACTCTCCGTCGAGCGCACCACGATGGCGATCCTGCCGTGGCTGGTGCCGCTGCTGCTGGCACTTGTCGCCATCACCTACATCCCGGAACTGACGCTCTGGCTGCCGAAATACATGGGGCTTTCAAAATGACGTCGATGGCTTTGGCTGCAACGCTGTATGGCCCGGAAGACCTGCGCATGGTTGAGCGGCCGCTCGATCCGCTGGCCTCCGGCATGGTGCGGATTCGTTTCGGCGCCGGCGGCATCTGCGGTTCGGACATGCACTATTACCGCCACGCGCGGACCGGTGACTTCGTCGTGACCTCGCCGTTGGTGCTCGGCCACGAGATTGCGGGGGAAGTCGTGGAGATCGCGGGCGCCGCGCCGGGCGTAAAGGTCGGTGACCGTGTCGCGGTCAATCCGTCGCGCTGGTGCGGACACTGCAAGCCGTGCCGCGAGAGCCGCGCGAATCTCTGCGAGAACATTTTCTTCATGGGCTCGGCCTCGAAAACCCCGCATATGCAGGGCGGCTTCTCCTCGATGTTCGATGCGATCCCCGCGCAATGTGTGAAGATCCCGGACCATGTCACCTATCAGGCGGCAGCGCTGGCCGAACCGCTTGCCGTGTGCCTGCATGCCGTCGCCCGCGCGGGCGATGTCAGGGGCAAGCGGGCGGTATTGTTCGGCGCCGGTCCGATTGGACTGCTGACGATGCTGGCGGCGCAGCGCGCCGGGATTGCCGAGACGACCGTCGTCGACATTGCGGCTGCGCCGTTGGCGTTTGCCACGCGATTGGGCGCCAGCCAGGTCGTCGACATCTCCGGCGGCGAGGAGGCGCTGAAGGCGGAGGCCGCGGCGCGTCCGTTCGATGTGGCGTTCGAGGTTTCGGGAACGGCCGCGGGCCTGGCCAGCGCCATCGGCGTCGTCAGGCGCGGCGGCGTCCTGGTCCAGGTCGGCAATCTGCCGGGCGGGCAGATCCCGGTGCCGGCCAATGCCGTGATGGCCAAGGAAATCGGCCTTCGAGGCTCGTTCCGCTTCGGGATGGAATTTTTCACCGCCGTCGAACTGATCGCCGATGGCAGCGTCGACGTGCTGTCGCTGGTGACGGCCGAGCGTCCGCTGGCGGTCGCACCCGACGCGGTGCGGCTGGCGCTCGACCGCTCGCAAAGCGTCAAGGTCGTGCTGACGGCTTGATCGCGATTCAGATACTGGGAGACATCGCATGATGTTGCAGGGATGGCGGTGGTACGGGCCCAATGACCCGGTGTCGCTCGATGACATCCGCCAGGCCGGTGCCACCGATGTGGTGACGGCGCTGCATCAGGTGCCGATCGGCGAAGCCTGGACGCGCGCCGCGGTCGAGGAACGCAAGAACCTGATCGAGAACAGCCAGCCGGGCCGCTCACAACTCACCTGGTCGGTGGTGGAATCGATCCCGATCCCCGACGACGTCAAGCGGCGGGGGGGAAAGGCCACGCGTTCCATCGAGGCCTGGATCGCGAGCCTGGAGGCGGTCGCCGCCGCCGGCATCAAGATCATCTGCTACAATTTCATGCCGGTCGTCGACTGGTGCCGCACCGATCTGGAATGGGAACTGCCGAACGGCGCCAAGGCGATGCGTTTCGATCAGGAGCGTTTTGCGGCGTTCGACCTGCACATCCTGGAGCGGCCGGAAGCGCCGACCGAGTATTCGGAAGAAGCGCGGCGTCGCGCCAGGGATGTCTACTCTGGGATGACGCAGGCCGATATCGATGTTCTCGTTACCAACATTGCCAGCGCGCTGCCCGGATCCACCACGGATCCCTTGACCATTCCGCAGTTCCGCGACCGGCTGCAGCAATATCGCGGCATCGATTCTGAGGTGCTGCGGCAGCACCTCAGCGAATTCCTTGCGCGGGTAACGCCGGTCGCAGAATCCCTCGGCGTGATGCTGACGTTGCATCCGGACGATCCGCCGCGCCCGCTGTTCGGCCTGCCTCGCATCGCGTCTTCGGCGGAAGACTACCAGGCGCTGTTCGATGCGGCGCCCTCGAAGGCGAACGGCATCTGCTTCTGCACCGGTTCGCTCGGCGTGCGCGCGGCGAACGATCTGCCCGCGATGGCCAAGCGGTTCGCGCCGCGGATCGGCTTTGCCCATCTGCGGGCCACCAGGCGCGAGGGCGACGGCCTGTCGTTCTTCGAATCCGATCATCTGGAAGGCGATGTCGACATGATCGCCGTGCTCAAGGCGCTGCTCGCGGAAAATCGCAAGCGTTCGCCGGAGAGCCAGATCGTGTTTCGGCCGGATCACGGCCACCGTATGCTCGACGATCTCGCGGCAACCAAGCGCACCAATCCAGGCTATACCGCGATCGGCCGGCTGCGCGGGCTGGCCGAACTGCGCGGCGCCATCCGCGCCATCGAACACGCCGGCTGATCCCGCTTATCCGGGCGCCCGTATCTGCTTGGCGGCCTCGAACGCTGCCAGCCGCTCGCTGAGCTTGCCGTTCGCCATGCCGGCCCGGGCGATGATGGTGGGCACGGGCAGGGTTTCGAAAAAGTGACAGGCGACGCGATGGCCGGGTGATGCTTCGCGCAGCTTCGGCTCCTCCGCCGAGCAGCGCGCCTGCGCGTGCGGGCAGCGGGTGTGGAAACGACACCCGCTCGGCGGTTTGAACGGGCTCGGCACGTCGCCCTGCAGCATCACGCGCTTGGTGCGCAGGCCCGGGTCAGGCTTGGGGATCGCCGCCAGCAGCGCCTGGGTGTAGGGATGCAGCGGTCGGTCGTAGAGCGTCTTCTTGTCGGCGATCTCGACCAGCTTGCCGAGATACATCACTGCGACGCGGTCGCTGATGTGTTTCACCACCGCGAGATCGTGCGCGATGAACAGATAGGAGAGGCCGAAGCGCTGCTGCAAATTCTGCAGCAGGTTGACGATTTGCGCCTGGATCGAAACATCCAGCGCCGACACCGGCTCGTCGCAGACGATCAACTCGGGATTGGCGGCCAGCGCGCGGGCGATGCCGATGCGCTGGCGCTGCCCGCCGGAGAACTGATGCGGATAGCGCCTGGCATGTTCGGGCAGCAGGCCGACGATTTCCAAAAGCTCGCGGCCGCGCGCAGCCTGCGATTCGGCATCGCCGATCTCGTGCACGCGCAGCGGCTCGGCCAGAATCTCGCCCACGGTCATCCGCGGATTGAGCGAGGCGTAGGGGTCCTGGAAGATGATCTGCATGTGCCGGCGCAGCCGGCGCATCTCGTCCTTGTTGAGGTTTGCGATTTCCTTGCCCTTGAAGCGCACCGAGCCCCCGGTGGGGTCCATCAGGCGCAGGATCAGGCGTCCGGTGGTCGACTTGCCGCAGCCGGATTCACCGACCAGCGCCAGCGTCTCGCCACGGGCGATCTCGAAGCTGACGTCTTCGACGGCCCGCACAAGCCCGACGATCTTGCGGCGGATGAGGCCGCGGCTGACTGCAAAATGCTTGACCAGACCGTCGACCTGCAGGACCGGGACATCGTGTGCAGCCCCGCTCATGATGTCACCTCGACCGGCGCTTTCCAGCATGCCACCTGGTGACGGGGTGCGATATCGCGCAACGGCGGCGGCTGCTGGCGGCAACGCAGGTCCGCGAACGGACAACGCGGCGCGAAGCGGCAGCCCTTGGGCTGGTTGTTGGGGCTGGGCACCATGCCTTCGATGGTGGCGAGCCGTTTGCGGTCGACGTCGATGCGCGGGATCGAGCCGAGCAGCCCGATCGTATAGGGATGCTGGGGATCGACGAACAGGTCGTTCACATCGGCGCTCTCGACGATCCGGCCGGCATACATCACCAGCACCTGGTCGGCCACCTCGGCGATGACGCCGAGATCGTGCGTGATGATGAGGATCGCCATGCCGAGCCGCTGCTGGAGATCGCTCAGCAGGTCGAGAATCTGGGCCTGGATGGTGACGTCGAGTGCCGTCGTCGGCTCGTCGGCTATCAGGAGCGACGGCTCACAGCTCAGCGCCATCGCGATCATCACGCGCTGACGCATGCCTCCCGACATGTTGTGCGGATAGTCGTCGACGCGCTGGGCCGGCGAGGGGATCCGCACCAGGTCGAGCATCTCGATCGCGCGCGCCTTGGCGGCGCGCGGCGACATCTGGGTATGGGCCAGGATGGCCTCGACGATCTGCTGGCCTACGGTATGGACCGGGTTGAGCGAGGTCATCGGTTCCTGGAAGATCATCGACATCTTGCCGCCGCGCAGCTTGCGCCGCTCGTCGGCCGACAGTTTCAGCACGTCGCGGTTGCCGAACAGCACCGCCTCGGCCTCGACCTTGCCCGGCGGGCTCGGCACCAGCCCCATCACCGACAGCGACGTCACGCTCTTGCCGCAGCCGGACTCGCCGACGAGGCCGATGGTGCGTCCCCGGGGGACGCTGAAGCTGATGCCGTCGACCGCGCGGAACAGGCCGCGGTCGGTGGCGAAGTGGGTCTTCAGGCCGCGCACCTCGAGAAGCGTGTCCATCAGAAGGAGTAATCCAGTCCCTTGTAGAAGGTGTTCTGATAGAGCATGTGCGGCCGGACGTCTTTCAGCTTCTTCGAACTCGTCGTGAACATGGCGATGTTCATGACAGGCATCCACAGATGCTCGTTCATCACCTTCTCCTGCACGCGCGCGTAGTTGAGCGCACGCTCGGTGTCGGTCAGCGCAGCGCGTCCGGCGCGAAGCCACTCGTCGGTCTCGTTGTCCTTCCAGTTCATGCGGTTGGGTGTCGGGATGTTCTTCGAGTTGAAATAGATGTTCATCAACTCGCCCGCCGAAAGATAGGGAACCGTCACGGTCCACAGCTCGTAGTCCTGCTTGGCCATCTCGGAGGGTGCGATCGTGGAGTCGAAACCCACGATCTTCCAGTCGACGCCTATCTTGCGCATATAACCCTGGATCGCTTCGGACACGCGCGGGAAGTAGGCGACCTGCGTGAACAAGACCTTGGGAGCGAGCTTGACGCCGTCCTTCTCGCGGATGCCGTCGGCGCCGACCTTCCAGCCGGCCTCGTCAAGCAGCTTCTTGGCGCGTTCGACGTCTTCCTTGATGACGCCCTTGGTCTTCTCGGCGAAGTCGAGCGCCTTTGGGTCGACGAATGTGAGTGCAGGCTCGGCATTGCCCAGCATGATTCCCTTGACGATGTCGGCGCGATTGATCGCAATGTTCATCGCCTCACGCACGCGCTTGTCGGAAACCATGGGGCGCGAGATCTTGTAGCCGTAGTACATGAGCTGGAAGTTTGGCTTTGCTTCCTGGACCGTCAGGGTAGGCGCAGACTTGACTTGATCGATGAACTGCAGCGGAACCTGATGGGTGAGGTCGAACTGCCCGCCCATGATGGCAGCGACGCGGCTCGCGTCTTCGGGGACGATTTTGATGCTGAGCTTATCGAACTTCACCGGGCCCTTGTTCTTGTACATCGACGGGCCCCATTTGTAGGCGTCGTGTCGCTTCAGCACGATCTCGGTGCGCGGCTGCCAGCTCTCGAAGCACCACGGGCCGGTGCCGTCGATTCCCTTGATGCCGTAGTCCTTGCCCAGCGACTCAACGCTTTCCTTGTTATGGATGGCGTTGGTGTACATGGTGAGTTGCAGCAGCAACTCGGAGTAGGGCTCGTTCAGCTCGTACTGGACGGTATAAGGGTCGGGCGCGCGCAGCTCCTTGATGTCACCGGCGCGCCAGGCATATGGCGCCTTGGTTTCCGGATCCTTCAGGCGCTTGAAGCTGTAGATCACATCGGCGGCGGTGAACTTCTTGCCGCCGCAGAACGTCACGTCGTCGCGCAGCTTGAATGTGTAGGTCTTGCCGTCCTCGCTGATCGTCCACGATTTCGCGAGATAGGGGATCGCTGTCTTGCCGTCCCAGTCCAGTGCCACCAGGGTGTCCTGGAACATATTGACGATGTCCGATGTCGGCGACCAGGTTGTGCGCTGACCGTCATAATGCGGCGCGTCCAGCGACTTCATCACCCGCAATGTCTGCGCTTCGGTCCCCGACGATACGGCGGCCGCTGCCAGCAGCGTCACGACCCCTGTAAAAAAGCTGCGCATCGTGTTGTCTCCCCTCGTGGTGTTTTTCTCAGCGCGTTACGTCCAGCCCCTTGTAGAAGGTGTTCTGGTAGATCATGTGCGGCCTGGCGCCCGTGATCTTCTTGTTCGCCACCTGGTCCATGTTGATGTTGAGCACCGGGATCCAGAGGTGTTCTTTCATCACCTTTTGTTGGACCAGCGAGTAGTATTTGGCGCGGTCGGCTTCGGTCAGCGCCGAACGGCCCTGCTTCAGCCAGTCATCGGTTTCCGCGTCCTTCCAGTTCATCCGGTTGGGCGTCGGAATGTTGCGGGAATCGAAGTAGATGTTCATGAGGTCGCCAGCCGACAGGTAGGGAACCGTCACCGACCAGATTTCATAGTCCTGCTCGGCCATCTTTGCGGCGGCGATCGTGGAGTCCCAGGGCTGGAGCTGCCACTGCACGCCGATGCGGCGCAGGTAGCCCTGGAT
>DAIMKE010000037.1:13521-14919 GCA_036721875.1 Bradyrhizobium sp.
CGTCCGTGATGCGGGAGAGCCGCACGCGCTCCTCCTCGGCGACGCGCGGCGTGTTGCCGGCCTGGGTATAGTAGACCTTTGGCTGCAGCTTGACGCCGTCCTTCTCGCGGACGCCGTCAGCGCCGAGCTTCCAGCCGGCCTCATCGAGCAGTTGCTTCGCGCGTTCGATGTCTTCCTTGACGATATCTGCCGTCTTCGAGTCGTGGTCCAGCGCATCCTTGTCGACGATGGTGAAGGCCGGATCGGCGTTGCCGAGCAGGATGGCCTTCGCGATTTCGCCGCGGTTGATTGCGATGCTCATGGCCTCGCGGACGCGCTTGTCGGCCACCATCGGGCGCGTGGTCTTGAAGCCGAAATAGAGCAGCTGGAAGTTCGGCTTCGCGGCGGTAACATTCAGCATCGGCGCCGTCCGGGCCTGCGCGATGAACTGCTGCGGAAACTGGTGGGTCATGTCGAACTGTCCGGCCATCATCGCTGCTACGCGGCTGGACTCTTCAGGCATGATCTTCATGCTGAGCTTTTCGAACTTCACCGGCCCCTTGTTCTTGTACAGCGACGGGCCCCATCGGTAAGCGTCGTGGCGCTTGAGCACGATCTCGGTGCGCGGCTGCCAACTCTCGAAACACCACGGCCCGGTGCCGTCTGCGCCCTTGATGCCGTAATCCTTGCCCAGCGCCTCCACGCTCTCCTTGTTGTGGATGACGTTGGTGAACATGGTAAGCTGCAGGAGCAGCTCGGAATACGGCTCCTCGAGCTCGTATTCGACGGTGTAGGGATCGGGCGCGCGCAGCTCCTTGATGACGCCGGCGCGCCAGGCATAGGGCGCCTTGAGGGCAGGATCCTTGAGCCGCTTGAAGCTGTAGATCACATCCTCAGCCGTAAACTTCTTGCCGCTGCAGAACGACACGTCGTCGCGCAGCTTGAAAGTATAGATCTTGCCGTTCTCGCTGATCGTCCACGACTTGGCGAGGTAGGGGACCGGCGTGCGGCCGTCCCAGTCGAGCGCCACCAGCGTATCCTGGAACATGTTGACGATATCGGAGGTCGGTCCCCAGGTGGTGCGCTGCGCATCGTAGTGCGGCGCGTCGATCCCCTTCATCAGGTTGAGCGTCTGGGCCGATGCGGAAGCCGGGATGCTCAGCGCGAATGCCACACTCAGAATCATTCTGATCATGTCTGCAGCCTCGGATCGAGGACGTCGCGGAATGCGTCGCCCAAAAGATTGGCGGCGAGCACGATCACGAAGATCGCAAAGCTCGGGATCGTTGCGATGTGCGGCGCCATGAACAGGAAATCGCGGCCCTGCGCCGCCATCATGCCGAGTTCGGCGGTCGGCGGCTGCGCGCCCATGCCGAGGAACCCGAGCGCCGCGCCGATCAGGATGATCTGGCCGAATCG
>DAIMKE010000038.1:0-14894 GCA_036721875.1 Bradyrhizobium sp.
ATGCACAGGGCAATGTCTGGGTCTGCGGACCCGGCGGCGTCTGGGTCTATGCGCCGGACGGCCTGCTGATCGGCAAGCTGCGCGTACCCGAACTCGTCGGAAACCTGACCTGGGGTGGTCCGGATTTTCGTACGCTGTTCCTCACCGCAACCCATTCCGTATACGCGGTGGAGACAAAGATCGGCCCGCGCATCGAACCCTACATGCGCCATACAACGGCGCGAAGCGGTGCTGCGCCTCAGGCTGGCGCCAGCGTCGGCCGCAACGGCACGATGAAGGCTGCCCCCGGCTATGCGCTCGATCCGTCGCGTTGCGCGCTCATCATCCAGGACATGCAGAACGATGTGGTGATGGAAGGCGGCGCCTTTGCCTCCTCGGGTTCGCCGATCCATTGCCGGGAACAGAATGCGATTTCCAACGCCTCCCGGCTGGCCGCGGCTGCGCGATTGCGCGGCATTCCCGTTATCCACGTCTGGTTCGTGGTCGAGGCCGGCTGCCCCGGCGTGACGATGAATGCGCCGCTGTTCGAGGGCCTTGCGGATGCAAGCGCGATGGTGCGCGGAAGCTGGGGTGCCGCGCCCGTGCCGGGCCTCGAGGCACAACCGGGGGACCATATCGTCGAGAAGCAGCGCATGAGCGCCTGGGAGGGAACGCGGCTCGAGACCGTACTGAAAGCGCTGAGGCGCGACATCGTCATCGTCACCGGCGCATGGACCAACATGTCGATCGAGCACACCTCCCGCACCGGCGCGGACAAGGGGTATTACATGGTGGTGCCCGAGGATTGCTGCTCGACGATGAATGCCGAATGGCACACGGCTTCCGTGAACTACGCGCTCCAGAACGTGGCGGTGGTGACGGATGCTGACGCTTTGGTCGGCTCCTGGTCCTGAAGCTCGATCGGAGGATCGCGACACTCAGACATCGGCGACTCCCACGGCCAGATCGTACAGTCGCGCAAGGCCGGCCGCGGAGGTATCTGTTTCGCACCAGAATCTCTTTCATAACGGTCCGGTTCCAGGTTTGGCCTCGCCGGGACCGGATATCCGTCGTTGCGAGCACGCACGAATTGGCCGACCTTCGGTTCGACAGGGGAAATGATTCGTGCTCGCTGATGCTGCCGAGGGCTATCTGGACGGTCTCAATTCGGAACAGCGCAAGGCTGTCGAGCACGGCATTGGCGCAGGCGGAACCATTGGTTCGCCGCTTCTCGTGATCGCCGGCGCTGGATCGGGAAAGACCAACACGCTTGCGCACCGCGTGGCGCATCTGATCATCAAGGGCGCGGACCCGCGGCGCTTGCTGCTGATGACGTTTTCGCGCCGCGCCGCCTCCGAGATGGCACAGCGCGTGGAGCGCATTGCGCGCCGTGTGCTGGGCGACAAGGCTGGCGTCATGACCGATGCGCTGACCTGGGCCGGCACCTTTCACGGCATCGGAGCCCGGTTGCTGCGCGAATACGCCGAGCGCATCGGCTTCGATCCGGCCTTCACGATTCACGACCGCGAAGATTCCGCAGACCTGTTGAATCTGGTTCGCCACGAGCTCGGTTATTCGAAGACCGAAAGCCGCTTTCCTGCAAAGGGTACCTGTCTGTCGATTTATTCCCGCTGCGTGAATGCGGAAGCGCCGATCGAGACGGTGCTCGGACAGCATTATCCCTGGTGTTCGGGCTGGGCCAACGAACTCAAGCAACTGTTTGCGGGTTACGTCGAGGCCAAGCAGAAGCAGAACGTCCTCGATTACGACGATCTGTTGCTGTGGTGGGCCCAGATGATGTCCGAGCCTTCGATCGCAGAAGAAATCAGCGGGCGCTTCGATCACGTCATGGTCGATGAATACCAGGATACGAACCGGCTGCAGGCGACGATCCTGCTGGCGCTCAAGCCAGATGGCCGAGGGCTGACGGTGGTCGGCGACGATGCCCAGTCGATCTATTCGTTTCGCGCCGCAACCGTCAGAAACATCCTGGATTTCCCGGACCACTTCAGCCCCAGGGCTGAGATCGTCACGCTCGACCGCAACTACCGCTCCACCCAGCCCGTGCTGGCGGCTGCTAACGGCGTCATCGGACTTGCCAGAGAACGGTTCACCAAGAACCTCTGGACCGAGCGCAGTTCGGCGCAATTGCCGCGCCTGGTCACGGTGCGCGATGAAGTCGACCAGGCGCGCTATATCGTCGAACGGGTGCTGTCGAACCGCGAGGAAGGATTTCGTCTCAGGGAGCAGGCTGTGCTGTTCCGAACGTCGTCGCACAGCGGGCCGCTGGAAGTCGAACTCACGCGGCGCAACATTCCGTTCGTCAAGTTTGGCGGCCTGAAATTCCTGGACGCGGCCCATGTCAAGGATGTGCTTGCGCTGTTGAAATTCGTCGAAAATCCCCGGGACCGGGTCGCGGGATTCCGCGTTCTTCACCTGCTGCCTGGCATTGGACCGGCGTCAGCCCAACGCCTTCTCGATGGAGCCGCCACTTCGGCTGACCCACTAACGGCACTTGCAGCGTTGCCCCCGCCGCCCCGGGCCGGCCAGGATTGGACTGCTTTCGCCGAGATGCTCACCAATCTGCGCTATTCCGAGTGGCCTTCCGACATCGAGCGGGCTCGTCTTTGGTACACCCCGCATCTGGAACGGATCCACGAAGACAGCGAAGTTCGGCTGTCAGACCTGCTGCAGCTCGAGCAGATCGCAGCGGGCTATCCATCCCGGCAGCGCTTTCTGACGGAGCTGACGCTCGATCCGCCGGATGCGACGAGCGATCGTTCCGGACCGCCGTTACGCGACGAAGACTATCTCATCCTGTCGACCATCCACTCGGCAAAGGGGCAGGAATGGAAGGCGGTATTTGCCTTGAACGTCGTTGACGGCTGCATGCCGTCCGATCTGGGCGCCGGCACGACGGCGGAGCTCGAGGAAGAACGGCGCCTCCTCTACGTCGCCATGACGCGTGCAAAGGATGATCTGCATTTGATCGTACCGCAGAGATTCTTCGTACATGGCCAGCAGGCGCGCGGCGACAGGCATGTTTATGCATCGCGAACGCGCTTCATTCCCGATACCCTGCTGAGGCTGTTCGAACGTCAGGCCTGGCCCGTGGCCGCGGCGACCGCGCGCGCCGAGAAAGCCGGGCAGACTCCAAACATCGATATCCGCGCGCGGATGCGCGGAATGTGGCGCTAGAAATCCGTTGGCTCGACCGATTCAAATTCCGAAAAGCCAGACCGCAACGATCGTTCCGAGCACGGCCAGGCCGGAGATTGCCCAGCCCGTGACGTAGACCCCACCATCCGCCTCGGGTCTATCGACCATCGTGTCGTGCCAGTGGGTCATGACAGCCTCCGTGAGATTGCCCGTGTAGATAGGTCACCGCCAACCGCTCAAAGGTTCAAAATCCCTGGGCCACGCCGGGGGAGGGAGGAGAATCAATGGGGCAGCAGTGCTGTCCAAGCGAAACGCGCGCTCGACCGCAGAGGGTGCAGCCACCAGGCGACTGCGATCGAGACAAGCGGCGTCGGGCAAATCCTGTCTGTGATGTCGCACCCTATGCAACCTTTCGGACAGTTCGTTATTCCAGACCTGAGCCGCTATTTGTGTTCCGGGGCGGCAAACAGCGATCGGAGGTTTGCATGCGCTTCCTGGCTGCAATCGGCGCTTTGGCGATCGTGATCGGCATTGGCGCCGCGGCATTCTTCTTTGGCGGCTATTACAACGTCGCCGGAACCGCCGCAGACCCCGCCCCCGTGACATGGGCCCTGACCCGGGTGCGGGTCGCGTCGATCAACCGCCATGCCAACGATAGCCCGCCGGCCTCGTTCGGCGACGCCGCCATGGTGGAGGCTGGCGCCAAGGCCTATGCCGCTTTCGGCTGCGCGACCTGCCACGGCGCTCCGGGCGTCATGTGGCTCAAGCTCTCGGAAGGCATGCATCCATACCCGCCGGACCTGAAGAAGGTCGCCGCCGATCTGTCCCCCGCCCAACTGTTCTGGATCGTCAAGAACGGCATCAACATGACGGGCATGCCGAGCTTTGCGGAGGCCGGCGCCACGGACAACGAGATCTGGTCGATTGCCGCCTTCGTCAAGAAACTGCCGAGCGGCGTTTCCGACGCCGACTACAAGAGCTGGACCGCGGGGGTTGAACCAAAGCAGCATTAGACCGCCTTAGCCTTTTGGTTCGGTCCTTTCGGCTCTCCCGGACCAAACGACGACACTACCGGCCATGCCTGCCAGCACGGCCCAATATCCATAGCGAAAATCAGACGCCACGCCCACGGCATAGAAGCACAACACATAGACCGTCGCCGAACCGCAAACGCCAAGCGCGAATGCGGCTTCGCGCGGCGGGCTTCGACGCCAGCCAACACAGCAAACGACAATGCACGCCAGCAGCCAGAAGCCGGTCCGAAGCAACGGCGTGGGCTTGAGCAAATCGTCTGCGGAGACCATCGCATTGAACGCCGCGCGATCGGCGAACACCTTCCGTGTCGGATGCTCGACATCTGCGGTCCATATCGTCAGATTGTCCGCGGCGAGGAAATTCCACATGAAGGCCGAGCGGTGCTGCAGATAGGCGACCGGATGGCGCAGCATCGCCTGCAGCCATGCCTTCGATATCGCCGGTGTGCCGAACAGGCCTTTTTCGCGCTCGACCTTGCGCATCACGAAATCACAGGGATCGAGCCGCCAATAGATGTCCCACAGGGTCGGCTGATAGCATTTGTTGAGCAACATCTCGTTTTCAGCTTCGCTCCAGTCGACCGGAAACTGGTTCTGTTTCGCGAAATGGCTGATGCCGCCCAGATCGAAGATCATGATCGTTTGCAGCGGATGCTGCCGCTTCGCATCCAGCATGCCGTAATAAACCACCTGCACAATCCCGAAGAGGACGATCGCGGCCGGGATGTAGGAGATTACCGTTCTGAGTAGCGTGACCCGCGATACCCAGATGATGTAGGCGGCGAGTACCGGCGCGGCCAGCAACGCGTTCGGCCTCAGCAGCACCCCGAGCACAACCAATGCCAGCGCCAGCGCCTGCCCAGTCAATCTCACTGGCGACCGCTGCTCGGAAACCGCAAACGTCACGGCTGCAGCGAGCAGCCAGCACGTTGCCAGCAGAACGTCCCGCCAGATGATCCCGGCAAGGGCAAGGGCCGGCGGCGTCATGGCCAGCAGCGGCAACAGCAGCGCGCTTGCCTTGCCGCGGGATGCGAGCGCAAGCGACAGGATGCCGAAACCAAGCCAGTAGGTCGTGGCCGTGAGCAGGAACATGCTGGCGGCGCCCGGGGCAACCGGATCGATCAGGCCCCACAGCCAGACCATGACCGGGGATTGCCAATCGCCGTACGTACCCTTGGCGATGTCCTCGTACACGAACTTGGCATCGAAGGTCATGATGCCGGGATAGAAGATCAGGAGCGTGAGGCCGAAGCCGATCGCAACCAGGGCGGCGACGGAAGCCATCAGAAGTCGCGACGGCGGCCGCTCAGCTTGCGACGGCATAAATGTCCCCTGAATTGGCCGATTGCGGCAACGCGATCAGCCAGTCGGCGGCAGCGCTTGCATCCATCCACTCAGTTGCCAGCGTCTGGCTCTCCCCGAGCGCTGCGTTGAAGCGCGTGTAGCCGATCGCCGAGCAACGCTCGATACAGGCGAGCGCCACGTCGCGCTGGATGGTGGTGAACTCGAATGACAGCGCGCTTACCTTGTGCGACAGGCCGTGCAGCGCCTCCGCCTCAAAGCCTTCGACGTCGAGCTTGATGAACGCGGGGACACCGTGCCGGGCGATCAGCGCATCGAGCGTCGTGACCTCGATATCGATGGTCTCGCCCCAGCGCTGGGTTTCCCAGCCCGGAGCGTCGCGTGCGGCCTCCACGAATGCCGGCGATACCGTCGAAACCGTCGGGTTGTCGGCATTGATCAGCATTCGCGCGTGGCCCGGCTGGCGCCCCACCGCGACCGCTTCGATCGTAACGGAAGCGCTGCGTCCATAGAGCAACCTCAGAGCTCTCACCATGGTCGGCTGCGGCTCCACCGCCACGACGCGTGCGCCGAGCCGGCGGAACGAGGCGACGCGGTCGCCGACATGGGCGCCGACGTCGAAGACCAGATCGCCGGATCGGATGAAGCTGCCATACAGGCGATCCATCGCCGCGGCCCGCCTCCGGTCTCCGTAGTAGATACGAAACGACCTGAGGGTGGCGCGCGCGGTCCTCACAGCGCCGAGCATCGCTAGACCGAGCTCGCCAATGGCGGCCGGCTCTCGGAATGTATCGCAGGCAGGGCCAGGGCGAGAAGATCCTCAGGAATTGCCGTCTCCTCGGGAAGGCGTCCGACGCCGATGCGCGCTGCAAGACTGCCGAGCGCAGGCCAGGCCGTCACCACCGCAAACGGAACGGCCAGCGCGGGGCCGCCGGCAAGCAGGAGGATATACGGCAGCGCCCACGGCTGGCTCACCGCCACCATCCCAACCGCAACAAATCCCACGAGGGTCTGGGGCCAGAGATCGCGCAGCGCCAGTTTCACGGGCACCGCATGATCGTCGCGGATCTGTCCCATCCAGCTGATTTCACGATTGAGCAGCAGACCAAAGAGAAAGATCGTGTGGCCGATCCAGATGATCGGGCACAGGACGATGGAGTACGCAGTCTCGATCAGAAAGTTGACTGTAAAGCGTCCGGCCCCGCCGAATGCGCGGCGTTCCTCCGGCGCCAGCAGCACGTCGAGCGCACCCGCAATCTTGGGCGAGAACCACATCACGAGCACCCACGCCAGCAAAACGCTCCCGACATCGGAACGCATGATGGTCGCAGGATCGTCCGTCAGCACGAGCGCAGCCGTCGCCAGCATGAGCAGGCCGATCCACGCCGGCGAGCCGATGAACATCAGGATGGCAAGCACCAGCTGATAGCGGCTGACTGGCGTGAGATTCGGCAGCCGAAGAAGCCGCCAGTATTGCATGTTGCCGTGGCACCAGCGCAGATCGCGGCGCATGAACTCGAGCAGCGTCGGCGGATTTGACTCCCAGCCCAGATCTTCCCGCGGTATCACGCGCACGTGGTAGCCGGCCGCCCGCATCAGGGCCGCTTCGATCTGGTCGTGGCTGAGGATATGCCGTTCGTCCTCCCCGTCTCCGGACAACATCGGAAGCTGGCAATGCTTGATGAACGGCTCGAGCCGCAGGATGGCGTTGTGCCCCCAATAGGGGCCGCAATCGGACTGCCACCACGCGCTCCCGATCGTGTAGGAACGCATGCCGAGCCGCATGCCGAACTGAAAGATGCGGGCGAACAGGCTCGTTGACGGCAATCCGACGATGAGGCCCTGAAGGATGCCGAGCCTGGGATCCACCTGCATGATGCGAACGAGGCGGATGACGGCATCTGCCGGCATGAAGCTGTCGGCATCGAGCGTCACCGCAAACTCGTGGCGGCTTCCCCAGCTCTCGCAGAATTCGCGGATATTGCCGGCCTTGAAACCGGTATTTTCTGTCCGTCTTCGGTAGGTGATTGCAATCCGATCGCGCCAGCGTGCGATCAATTCGGAAAACTGCGCTTCTTCCACGGCCGCAAAATCAGAATCATTGGTATCGCTCAGCAGGTAGAGATGGAAGCGCTCGGCATATCCGGAAGCGTCGATACCATCGAGCATCGGCTCGAGGTTTCGAATGATGCGGGCCGGTTGTTCGTTGCGAACGCACAGAAGAATGGCAGTCGATGCCGTCACCGGTTCGTTGCCCTGGATCAGTCCGGCCGCCGGTATCACTGCAGCCACGGGATCGCGGGAAAAGCGCATGATGACGAAGCCGATCAGGGCATTGCAAAATCCTGCCACCATCCAGGGCAAGGTAGCCGCGAACAGGAGAAGCGCCGCCAGATCGAGGATTCCATATCCGCCCGGAGCCAGCGCCAGCGCGGCGAGCCCCAGCGATCCTGCCATGGTGACCGAAAACAGGGTTGCAAAGATCGCACGCCTGGCGAACATGCTCTTCTCGGCGCTGTGGGCTTGTATCATGGCTGGTGGGTGTACTCGGGGGAAACAGGTTACGGCTTCTCATTCGCCGGCGGGCAGTGCAGACTACCGCTTATAACACGTGTTGCCGCCGGGAATTCCAGTCCGAGATCCAGGAAAATGGCTATTAGTTCGAGTGCCAATACTGCCTCGGCCCTGTGGTATTGCGGACCCGGGCAGGTCGAGATTCGCCGGGAACAGATCGCTCCGCCCGGCACAGGCGAAGTTCGCGTGAAAACGCTCTACAGCGCGATCAGCCGGGGCACTGAATCGCTGGTGTTTGCCGGACGCGTACCCGCGAGCGAATTCGAGAGAATGCGCGCGCCGTTCATGGCGGGGGATTTCCCCTTCCCCGTCAAATACGGCTACGCCGCCGTTGGACGGGTCGAGAACGGCGGCGGTGCGCTGCAAGGCAAGGACATCTTCGCGCTGTTCCCGCACCAGACCGCTTTCAACATCCCGGCGAGCGCAGCGGTCGCGCTTCCGGAGGATGTACCGCCACGACGCGCGGTGCTGGCCGCCAACATGGAAACCGCGCTCAACGGCGTCTGGGACGCGGCACCGGGGCCAGCGGACCGCATTGCCGTGATAGGGGCTGGCGTGGTCGGCTCCCTCGTGGCGTATCTGTGCGGACGGATTCCCGGTACCGAGGTTACGCTCGTCGATATCAATCCGGACCGGGCGAAACTGGCTGATACGCTCGGGATTGATTTCGCTGAGCCCGGGCAGGCAAAAGGCGACTGCGACATCGTCGTTCACGCCAGCGGCTCACCCGATGGGCTGCGAACGGCACTCGAACTGGGCGGCGACGAGGCAACCGTGCTCGAGATGAGTTGGTATGGTGACACAGCAGTGACGGCAATGCTCGGCGGCGCTTTCCATAGCCGCCGGCTGCGGCTGGTATCGAGCCAGGTCGGGCGCGTTGCTCCATCGCACCGTCCGCGCTGGACCTACGCCCGCCGCCTCGCGGCCGCCGTCGCACTTCTGAGCGATCCGCGGCTAGACGCGTTGCTGGCGCCCGGGGTTACTTTTGGCGAACTGCCGGATCGATTGCCGCATATTCTCGACGCCGGAAGCGGAATACTGTGCCAACCCGTCGTCTACTAGTTGAGGAGCTGCCCTTGTTTACCGTCGAAGTTCGCGACCACATCATGATCGCCCATTCTTTCCAGGGCGCCGTCTTCGGGCCTGCGCAGGCGCTGCACGGGGCGACCTTCGTGGTCGATGCAGCCTTCATCGCGGATACCCTCGATGACAACGGTATTGTCATCGACATTGGCCGCGCGCACGATGCGCTCAAGGCGGTGCTGTCGCCGCTCAATTACCGCAACCTCGACGAGGTGCCGGAGTTCAAGGGCGTCAACACCACGACAGAATTTCTGTCCAAGCATATTTTCGACGGGCTGGCGAAGCCGGCCCGCGCCGGCGAACTCGGCCGTCCCGGCCGGGAGCTGAAGGCGCTGCGCATCACGCTATCGGAGTCCCACGTCGCCCGCGCGCAATACGAGGCGCCCTTGTGGTGAAGCACGCCGTCTTTGCGGTGCCGGGCAGCCTCGATACGCCAACCGGCGGCTACGTCTACGATCGACGCATCATTGCCGAACTCCGGGAATTGGGCTGGGATGTCGACGTTCTGAATATCGGCGAGGGATTTCCATGGCCGAATGAAGCGACCAGGTCGGCCGCGCGCTCCGCTCTGCTTGATGCGCCGGAGGGCCGGCCGATCGTGCTGGACGGCCTGGCACTGGGAGTCCTGCCCGATGTGACGGCCGAGCTCGCGCGCAGGAACCCGCTGCTTGCGCTGGTGCATCACCCCCTTGCCCTGGAATGGGGACTGTCTTTCGGCCAGGCCGACACGCTACGCCTCAGCGAGCAGGCCGCCCTCGCCGCCGCGCGGGAAGTCGTGGTCACTAGCCCTGCCACGGCAAAACTTGTCGCTGCCGACTATGCCGTGCCGATGGGACGCATCACGGTGGCAAGGCCCGGCAGTGATCCCGCGCCGCGCTCCAGGGGAAGCCGGAGCGAGATCCCGCATCTGCTGTCCGTTGGCTCCATCGTGCCCCGCAAAGGATTCGACGTGCTTGTGGCTGCCCTCGCGAGACTTGCCGAACTGCCGTGGCGGCTGACGATTGCCGGCGACCTCACGCGCGATGCGAATGAGGCCGCAAAACTTCGAGCCAGCATATCCCAACACCGGCTTGCCGACCGCATCGAAATGCCTGGTGCCGTATCGCCGGAGCGGCTGGCCACGCTCTACAATGAGGCCGACGTTTTCGTTCTCGCCTCCCGCTTCGAGGGATACGGAATGGCTTATACCGAGGCATTATCCCATGGCCTCCCGGTGATCGGCACGACGGCAGGCGCAATCCCGGACACCGTTACGGATGGTGCCGGCTTGCTGGTGACCGCCGGCGACGTGGACGCATTGGCAGCTGCGCTGCGCGACGTCATTGCCAGTGCCGACCTGCGCCGTCGCCTGTCCGACGCGGCATCCGAGGCGGCACGAACGCTGCCCACCTGGCGGCAATCCGGCGCGATCTTCGCCGCTACGCTGGAGAAGCTCGCATGAGCGGCTTCTCGGCGGAATGGCTGGCCTTGCGGGAACGCTATGACTTGCGCGCGCGCAATCCGGTCGTGCTCGATACCGTCGCGGCCTCGTTCAGTTCGCGCGACGCACTGAGCATCGTCGATCTCGCCTGCGGTGCGGGCTCCACCGTCCGTGCACTCGGGCCCCGCCTGCCGCTACGGCAGCACTGGGACCTCGTCGACAATGACCCACGCCTGCTGGCGGTGGCATGCAGCGGAAAGTTCAGCGACGATGTCACGCTGAATGCCGTTCCGCTCGATCTCAGCAGCGATTTCGCGGCGGCACTCAACGGCACGAAAGACCTGATCACGATCTCGGCCCTGCTCGATCTCGTCTCCGAAGACTGGCTGGACCGCTTTGCCGGCCACATCGCCACGCACGCATTGTCCGTCTACGCGGCGCTGACCTATGACGGCCGCATCGAACTGTCTCCGACCGATCCGCTCGATGCGGCCATCACATCGGCAGTGAATGCGCATCAGCGCACCGACAAGGGCTTTGGCCCGGCGCTAGGCCCGGCCGCCGCCGCTGTGGCCATCTCCAAATTCAAGGGGCTTGGATACTTGATCGTGCAGGGTCAGTCCGATTGGACAATCGGAACCGCCGACCAGGAGATCCAGCAGGAGTTGCTTTCCGGTTGGGCTGACGCTGCACGCGAAATCAATTCGCTACCGCGCCATGACATCGACGATTGGCTGACGCGACGGAAAAGCGCGGTCGAGGCACGCGCTTCAACCATGCGCGTGGGTCACGTCGATTTCTGCGCCACGCCGAGCGTCACGCGCTGAGCCGACAGGTCGCAATCGAACAGCACATCGTCTTCGATCTTGTGCAGCCGCACCGGCATGCGCTGGGCCTGGTCGGCCCGATCGAGCGGCGGTAATTCGATGCCGGGCCCCCCGGCACCCAACATGACGGGCGCAACGGTGACATGCAGCCGATCGAGACAGCGGGCTGCGATGAACCGCGACACGGTGTCGGCTCCGCCCTCGATCAGCATGCGTCGCAACCCCGCCCGCTTCAGCGCAGTTGCGATAGCGCAGGGGGGAATGTTCCCGTCCTCCGCAGGCAGCCTGATGACCTCAACGCCGGGAGGCGGTGCGGCCGGTGAGCCTTCCGCCGTGATCAGCAGACGACGGACGCCATCTTCGGCAAACAATTTCGCCTTGGCTCCGAGACGCCCCTTCGGATCGATGACGGCACGCGCGGGCTGAGGTCCTGCGACATGTCTGACGGTCAATTGCGGATCATCGGCAAGCGCCGTTCCAACGCCGACCACGACAATGTCGACCAGCGCGCGCAGTCGGTGCAGATGCTCGATGCCGGCTGGGCAATTGATGTACTTGGAATGACCGGTCGCCGTTGCGACCCGGCCGTCGAGCGACTGGCCGACCTGCCCCACAATCACCAGGTCGTCCACCACCCCGTTCCGCAGCGGCCCGAACAGATCGGCCCAGGCTTGCGGCAGATGTTGCTGTCCTGTACGGAAAAGCTCGACAAAGTCCTCCCAAGCATCGGGAGAGGCAAATTTGCGGGTGGGGAAACTGCTGAGTTGCACGGTAAATTCGGTTCTCACGAGTTATAAACGCCACTATCGGCCACTCGATCCCAAAAATCCATCTGATTTCTGACGGAATGATCTCGGACTTTCGGTGTTCCACGAACGCGCCCGGCAGGAAAGCTCCTGATTGTGCAATGCCCCTCCTCACATTGAGCCGTATCACGCCTTGTGTGAACGGTCGTTGACATGTCCGGCCGGGCACTGTGCCTCGACAACCGTTCGTTCCGGCTTTTGATCGTCGGGACAGGCCTGTGCTGGTCCATCGCATTCCCGGTCATCGCGCTTTCCTGCCAACTCCAGCTTTACGGCGACGGCGCGATGTTCTCCTACGCCGTGGCTGTTCGCGATGTCTGGGCGTTCCATTGGCACAACATTTCCGGCCGGACATCCGTCTACCTGTTGACGCTCTGGCCGGCCGAGACGCTCGTTGGAATGGCGGGAAATCCCTGGGCCGGCATCATCCTCTATGGGCTGCTCTTCTATGTTGCTCCGCTGGCGGGACTGGCCGTGACCTACGTGGCCGACCGCTCACCTGGCCGCCTCATCTTTGTCTATGCGTGCGGTTCGACGGCGCTGCTGTGCCCGCTGATCTTCGGCTTTCCCACGGAGATGTGGCTCGCCCACGCGATATTCTGGCCGGCGCTGGCGCTGGGTCATTATGCGAAGCCGACGACCGCCGGAACCTTGCTGGTGTTCATCGCGTGGCTCCTGCTGGCCTTCACGCATGAAGGCGCCCTGGTGCTGGTCCTCACCATCGTTGCAACGCTGGCGCCGCGCGGGCTACGGAGCATGGTCTTCGTGCGTGCAGCAATCAACTTGATGGTCATCATGCTGTTGGCCGCGGCGATGAAGATTGTTGCTCCGCCTGACGAATACTACGCAGACGCATTTTTGCGGGCAGCGCTGCACTTCTTCGATCCTGGCATCTTCAAGGTGAATGTCGTCCTGGTACTGCTGGTGACGGTCGCCACCTACGGAGCAATCCTGACGCTGTTGTCAATATGGCTGCCGAGATGGGCGTGCATCTGCGCGCTGGGACTATTGTCCGTGATGCTGGCAGTGTACTGGCTGCATTTCGATCATTCCGTCCACGCAAGCAGCCGCTACTATTTGCGGACCGCGCTGGTCATCGCCATACCGATGCTCGGTACGCTGGCGAGCATGGCCGCCATGACCAGAGAAGGTAACGCCCTCGATCGGGCGGCGTGGCTGCGGCACGCACTGGTCTCTCCCCGTGGCAACATGCAGTGCGCCCTCGCCTCGCTATTTCTCGTGGTGACCATGGTCCACACGGTCGAAACCGCAAAATTCGTCGCGTCGTGGAACGATTACCGCAACGCAATCGCCGTGCTGGCCATGAGCACTGAGTCCGACCCTGCGCTCGGCGATCCGCGTTTCGTGTCGGCCGAGCGGATTTCGCCTGTTCTCGCTCCCATGTCGTGGTTCTCGACCATCCCTTATCTGTCGATCATTCTCTCGAACTTCTCGCCGAACCGGCTGGTCATCGATCCCGCCGGAAACTACTTCTGGCTATCCTGCGAAACTGCAACAAGGAGCAGAGACGCGGAGCGCACCGTTCCGGTGCAGACCCGCGAACTGGTCCGGATCTATTCATGCCTGCATCGATAAACGCCATTCCATACCAGAGAGAAATCCTTTGAAGCTCATCATCTTCGATTTCGATGGCACATTGGTCGACAGCCGCTCGCTCATTCTGGAGAGCCATCGAATCGTATTCTCCGAATTCCAGTTGCCTGCCCCGCCTCCCGCCGACAGTCTCGCGCTGGTCGGAAAGTCACTTGATGTCATCTTGACCCAGCTCGCGGGCCCGGCGGCGCCCATCCTCGAGATGGTGAAGGCCTATGATCTGCTGCTGCCGCAACTGAGAGCGGATTCCGCGTTTGCCGAAAAGCCGTTCGACGGTGTTGGCGACCTCCTGTCCGAGTTGAGCACGGCTTCAGACACTGTTCTGGGCGTCGCCACCGGGCACAGGACCGATACGATCGCTCCAGCGTTGGAAGAGTTGCGATGGACCGGATTTTTCAAGACCATTCAGGCGGCCGACACGGCGCCCTCCAAGCCGCATCCCGCGATGCTGCTTCAGGCACTCGCGGCGACGGGGGTGACGCCCGAGAATGCGGTCTTCATTGGCGATACCACCTTCGACATGGAGATGGCCCAGGCAGCACAATTGCGATCAATCGGCGTCGGCTGGGGATATCATCAGACGGAGCAACTGTTGGCGGCCGGCGCACATCGCGTCGTCCAATCCGTCGACCAGTTGAGAGACTGTATTCGATCCGCCATGGGCGAGTGACCGCTGGTTCACATCGCTGGAGCTGCTCGGCGTAGTATCACTTCCGGTTCAACTTGTGTCTCCAGATCGGAATCACATCGTCAGGGGCCTCCTGATCCGAGGAATTGACCCACTCGATCAGGCGTCGTGCGATTTCGTCCTGTTGTACCTGGCGCAGTAGCTCATCGCGCTCGTCGCCATCAGGAAGCCGTTCAGCCCTGGCGCGAAGCTCCTTGATCCGATCGTTGAGGCGATCGACGTGAGACGTATTCTTCATGATCGAAAACTTCCGGTTGGCAGCTACCTCCAGGGTACGGTTGGCTCGCCGGATGGTTTCAGTCGTTCGAAGCCCTGCGAGACTATCTCGACTGCGCCGCAAGGTGCTTTGGTTGTAATCCACTACGGAAGGGCGACACTGGCGGACAACCCGCCGTCCGCGCAGCAATC
>DAIMKE010000039.1:0-5296 GCA_036721875.1 Bradyrhizobium sp.
CCAGTACAATTTCATGAATGACAACGACACCAATCTTCCGCAGGAAGCCCTGGCGATCGTGCAACCCCTGATTTCGTCGCTCAACGACAATGCTTTCACCACCCTCGAGAATCTGGTGGCCAATGCCAACGCCGAGATTCCCACGGAGTGGTGGATGACGAAGACCGACGGCGGCGCGGTGGAGTTCATATCCGCTCATGACGCGGCGTGGGCCGAACGCGACGGTACACCGGACCAGCACTCGGTGGCCCCGGGCTATTATGTCAACGGTGAGCTCGAGGAGCCGCCGGTCGAACCGACACCACCGGCCGAGTTCGAAAACGTGCCGGACACCGGCCACGCAATCGGCCAGTGGGCGTCGATGGGCAGCAATGAAAGCATCAACGCGGCCCTGATCGCCGATATTGGCGAGGGTGTCCGAACCATGATGGTCATGGAGGACTATTACAAGACCGACGCCATTTTCCAGACCAATACGATCGTCGACGAGGACGAGGTCCACGTCTCGGGCGGGGAGGGGGAACCGTCGGTAACCAGCGGCGACAATGTCGCGACCAACATCGCCGACTTCGTCCAGTACGCCAGCATCTACGCCGACCTGCCGACCTTCAGCGCCGGCCCGAACTGGATCGTCGACAAGGTCGAGGGTGACTACTACAGCGTCCATGCGGTGACGCAGACCAACTATCTCTCCGACAACGATGTCGCAACGCAGGTGAGCGCCAACAGCCACTACAACATCGTTGCCGGCCACAATCAGCTCGGCAACGTGGCTCTGATAGTCGATGGTGAGATTCAGTACGACCTGATCATCATCCAGGGCAGCTATCACGGCATGAACGTGATCTTCCAGAACAATATCCTGCTCAACAACGACAACATCGTGGTATCGGCCGATGGAGCCGATCCGTCCCAATCGGTGAACTCCGGCAACAACAGCCTGTCGAACGAGGGGACCATCGAAAACTACGGCGGCTACGATCTCCGGGAAATGATTCCTGGTCTCGCGGTGATCAACGACCTGCTGGCCGCCGGCGCAACGTCGATCGATCCGGATCTGGGCAGCCTCATCGCCGGCCATGGCGGGCCACTGCGCGTGCTCTATGTGACTGGAGATTATTACGACATCAATGCGGTCTGGCAGACCAACATCACCTCCGACGTCAACGTCATGTACCAACTGCAAAACGAACCGTCGGCCGATCTGCTGGCGCTTCATCCCGACGAGGACCTGACGCAGTCGGTCAATACCGGAGACAACCAGCAGTCAAACGACGCCGCGATCGTCGACGTCAATCCCGATGTCACCTACGTCGGTGGAGAAGTCTATACCGATTCCATCCTGGTGCAGGCCGAATTGGTGCCGGCCAATCAGGACGACGCCGTCAACGCCGATACCGACGCGCTGGTAACTGAACTCATTGCCTTTGTTGACGACAGCCACGATCACGACAACGGCGGGACTTCGCACGTGTCACTCACCGTGAACGGAGATCCGATCGGGAGCGTGCTCCATTAGAGGCTGGGCAGCGTTTTCAGTTATCAGGTAGCGGAGTTTCCAGATGTCGTTGGGCGGCAATCATCGGTCAGGCAGCGTCGCGAGTTCGGAGTCAAAGCAGCCCGTCGACGCGGCTTCGAATACGGCCAAGATCATTCCGCTTCGCCCGTGGTTTGATGCGTCGGCTGCGCCTGCGGAGGATCCGCCCTTCCAGGTCGCGGACGAGAAGGCTGCCCCGGCTGCAGCCAGGGTAGCGGAGCCATCTCCCGTCGAGCCATCCTTGCGTGAGGAGGCAAAGAACCCGCCGCCTGGATCCACGGTCGTGATCGAGCAGGTAGGTCCGGCGCCCCCGCTTGAGCGCAGAGGCGACGGGGATGGTGGAGGCGCCGCCGGCGGTGGAGGCGGCGGCGGAGGCGGGGGTGGTCGCGGCGGTGCGCCGCCGCTGCACAGGCGCTCCAGCGACAATGAGTTCCGCGATGTGCTCGGCAAGGGCTTGGCGAGCGCGCGCCGAAACATGGTCACCGTCGGGATATTCTCGGTCGTGGTCAACCTGCTGGTGCTGGCCATACCGATCTACCTGTTCAACATGTCCGACCGCGTGCTGACCAGCCGCAGCACGGATACGCTGGTGATGCTGACCATTATCGTGATCATCGCGATCGCGGCGCATGTATTGATGGACATGATGCGCCGCTTCATCCTGATGCGGGTGGCGGTCGAGACCGAAGCCAAGCTAGGCGGTCCGGTACTGAGCGCCGCAGCTAAATCCGCGCAGAGCGGATCGAGTCGCGAATTCCAGACGCTGGCCGACCTGCAGCACCTCCGTGCGTTCATTACCGGCCCGGTATTGCTGACGATGTTCGATACGCCGGTCGCGCCGGTCTATTTCGCCGTCGTGTTCCTGATTCATCCGCATCTCGGATTCATCGTGCTCGGCTCGGGCGCCGCCCTTGTCATCGTGGCGCTGCTGAACCAGCGCGTCACTGCGGTCCCCTTCAATCAGGCGAACAATTACGGCGCCAGGGCAAACATGACGGCGGAATCAATGGCGCGGAACGCCCAGGTCATCAACGCGATGGGCATGATTCCCGAGGGTGTGCAGGTATGGGGCCGCGAAACGGTGGAGTCTCTGAAGGCACAGGTGGTCGCGCAGGATCGCAATATCCTGATGACGGGATTGTCGAAGTTCCTGCGGCTATGCACCCAGATCGCGATCCTGGGGTGGGGAGCCTGGCTGGCGCTGGAGGCCCACGTCACCGCCGGAATGGTCATCGCGGCCTCGATCGTGGCGAGCCGTGCGCTCGCGCCGCTCGAGGGTACGATCGAAGGTTGGCGCAGCTTCGTCCAGGCGCGCTCCGCCTACGCCCGGATCAGGTCGCTGTTGCTGAACTCGCCGCTCAACCTGGAGCGGCTCCGGTTGCCGCGTCCTGCGGGATATCTCAACGTCGAGCGCATTCTCTATGTGCCGCCGCCGAACAAGAAGGTGATTCTCAACGGCATCACCTTCCAGCTGAAGCCAGGTGAGTCGCTTGCGATCGTCGGCGATTCCGGAACCGGGAAGACCATGCTGGCGCGCATGCTGGTCGGATCCATCATTCCAACCGCCGGCAGCGTCAGGCTGGACATGATGGACCTGCGCAACTGGGATCCGCGCCAGTTCGGCGAGAGCGTCGGCTACCTGCCGCAGGACGTGCAACTGTTCCCCGCGTCGATCAAGGCCAACATCGGCCGGATGCGCGAGGACATCAGCGACGAGGAAGTGTTCGACGCGGCCGAGGCCGCCGACGTGCATGAACTGATCTCGGGCTTCGCCCAGGGCTACGAGACCATCGTCGGCATGGATGGCAGCCCGCTGTCGGGCGGCCAGCGCCAGCGGATCGGGCTGGCGCGGGCGTTTTACGGCAATCCGCGCCTGCTCGTGCTCGACGAACCGAATTCGAACCTCGATTCCAATGGCGAGCGGGCGCTCGCCAAGGCCTTGCTGCGTGCCAAGGAGAAGAAAATTACGGTCGTGACGATCACCCAGCGCGCGGCGCTGCTGATGAGCGTCGACAAGATCATGATCATGCATCAGGGCGCAGTGCAGGCGTTCGGCAGCCGCGACGAGATCATACCCATGCTTACCGGCGGCAAGCCCAACAAGAGTGTCCCGAAAGGACCGGACGATTCGCCTTCATTGAATTGACCGGGAAAGCGACCGGGATTGACATAGTGAGGTTTACGCGATGGCCACGAGGAAAATTGCGGACCGCTCCGCAGCAACAGCGGGTACCTGGTACGATTCGCTGCCGCGGTCGACCAGACTGCCGACGATTGCCGGCGCGCTGATCATGGCCGTGGTGACGATGGGGTTCGGCGTATGGGGCAACATGGCGCCGATTGCCGGCGCGGTGGTCGCGTCGGGCGTTTTCGTCGTTACCGGGCAGAACAAGATCGTCCAGCATCTCGAGGGCGGCGTCATCCGCGAGATCTATGTTCGCGAAGGCGATAAGGTGGAAGCCGGACAGCTGCTGCTCGAACTCGACGAAACCGCGTCACGCGCAGAACTGCAACGGCTGTTCCTGCGGCGCATCAGGCTGACAGCCATGGATGCCAGGCTGCAGGCCGAGATGCGAGAGGAGCAGGAGTTCAAGCTTCCAGCCGAGATCGACGATTGGCTGAGCAAATCGCACGAAGTGAAGGAAATCGTCGAAAGTCAGCAGATGACTTTCACGGCCCGCCGCAACAACCTCAAAAGCGACATCAAGAGCATCGACGAGAGCATCAAGGCGCTCGACGAGCGGATCCAGGGATCGCGGGTGCAGCTGGACGCAGTCAAGCGCCAGATCGCCCTGCTCAGCGAGGAGATCGAGACCAAGGACCGCCTGGTGCAGGCCGGACTGGTGCGCAAGCCGGAACTGATGGTGCTGCAGCGGCAGAAGGCCAATCTGGAAGGCGAAGTCGGCCGCATCATGGGCGACATCGGCGATGCCAAGGAGCGGATCGCGCGGGCTGTCGAGCAGATCAACGGCGTGCGCAAGACCGCGATCAAGACCGCGGTCGAACAGATGCACGAGGTGCGGGGCGAACTGGCCGACGTCCGCGAGCGGATGCTCGGCGCCAAGGGCGTGCTCGATCGGGTCCGCGTGACGGCGCCGGTCTCCGGCGTCGTGGTGAAACTGCGCTATCATACGCGGGGCGGGGTGATCGAGGCCGGCAAGAGCATCATGGAGCTGTTGCCGCTGAAGGACGAACTCATCATCGAGGCGCGGCTGCGGCCGCAGGACATCGATAGCGTGAAGCACGGGCAGCACGCGATGGTGCGGCTGACGGCGCTGAACCAGCGCATCACGCCGATGGTGACCGGCGAGGTCGTGTACCTGTCGGCCGACACCCTGGCGGACGAAAAGAAGTCCCAGCAGGTCGGGCCGACCGACATCTATCTCGTCCGCGTCAGGCTCAACCGCGAAGAAAGCCTGGCACTTCCGGGCTTCAATCCGACGCCCGGCATGCCGGCCGAGGTCTACATCAAGACGGCGGAACGGACGTTCTTCCAGTACATCGTCCGCCCGATCCACGACAGCATGATGCGCGCATTCCGGGAGCGCTAGGGCATGATCCGGAAAAGCGGGAGCCGGTCTTTCCTCGCGACAAACGCGGAACGCGTTGCGCGGAGATCGCGCTCCAATAGAAAAGGTACCAAACGAGTCACTTGAACCTTGGAAAGGCGTTCGCCGTGCATATCGACATCATCGAGACCCTGCCGTCGCTGGCCAAACTGGAGGACAACTGGAACGCGGTCTACGACGCGGACGACGA
>DAIMKE010000039.1:5306-14868 GCA_036721875.1 Bradyrhizobium sp.
TCCTGTCGTGGCAATGGCTCAGCGGCTGGCTGTCATGCATCGAGGGCCCATGGTTCATTCTGGCGGCGAAGGCCGGTGAGGCCGCCGACTTGCCTTACGTCGCGTTCCTTCCCTTGCGCCTGCAGACCAAGGTGGAGAAATCCGATGTCATCAGCGACATGCGGATGGCCGGCAATTATGCCGCCGACTACACCGGGATCATTTGCCGGCCCGAGGCGGAGAACAAGGTCATTCCCGCCTTTGCCCGCACCATCAAGCAGATGAACTGGGCGCGGCTCAACCTCGAAAATGTGCGGATGTCGGAGCGGCGTGCCCGATTGCTTCTGGCCTGCTTTCCGAAGGCCAGTTTCAACGCGACGGAGGTCGACCGGGTCAACAAGGTCGACGGTATCGATAACGGTGTCTGCCCGTACCTCCCGTTGCCAAAGGACTGGAACGGCTATCTTGATTCGCTGAGCGCCAACACCAGACAGAAGATCCGGCGGCTCCTGAAGCAGGTCGACACGCCCGGCGAGTATCGAATAACGGTGTCGACCGCCGAGACGCTGGCGCAGGATCTCAAGACGTTGCTTGGATTCTGGGCTACGAAGTGGCGTCCTCGCAAGGGCGACAGGGTGGATAGTCTGGTGCGCTCGAACGGCGTCATGCTGACCCGCAGTTTCCAATCCGGAATGCTGTTCCTGCCGACGTTCTGGCACGGTGACCGGCCAGTTGCGGCGCTGGCCACGCTGGTGGATCCGCGCAAGCGGACGTTCTCGTTCTACATGACCGGACGTGACGAGACCTTCGAAGGGCCGCCGTCTGGCGTCATTCTTCACGCCTTCAGCATTCGCCACGCGATTGCAAACGGCTTTTCCGAGTATGATTTCCTGCGCGGCAATGAGTCGTACAAATATTCATTCGGCTGCGCGGAGCGCAAGATCCGGTGCACCGTTCTGGAGACCAGGAATGGCAGGAATCTCGGCGGCAAGCTCGATCCGCGCGGTATCGCCGACGTCCTACAACAGGCGACCCAACTGCACCGGAAGGGGCAGGTGGCCGACGCCGAAGTCGGCTACCGGCGCATTCTGGAGCTTCAACCGAAACACGCCGACGCATTGCACCGGATTGGCCAGCTGCTGGCGGCGAAGGGCGATTTTGCCGCGGCCAGGCGGATGTTCCGTACCCTCACGACAGTTCGCCCCGACGCCGCCAAGGCATGGCAGTGCCTGGGGCAGGTCTGTGAAAGCCTCGGCGAGCACGAGGAAGCGCTGCGACAGTACATCGAACTGGTTCGGCTGCAGCCGGACCAGTCGGACGGGTTCGTCGCGGTCACGCGATGTCTGGTGAAGCTCGGGCGAATGGAGGAGATCAACACTGCCCTGCTGGCCGCGATCGCGCCGGCGGGCGCAGCGGCCGGAAGCTTGCGTAACGGACGGGGCGCGCCGGGCCGGACCACTGCGGGGCAGCACCCGATTTCGGCATAGGACCATGGCTCTCGGCCGGAAGACGCCAGGGCCGCCCGACGAACAGCCACCGGTGCCGCAGACGCGCGTCAGAATGAGTGCGCTGGGCACGGCGCGGTGCCCGAACCTCGCCGGCCGGGAAGGCGTCGTCGTCGGCGCCGGCCGATACCGCAGCACGGTTCGCGTCATGTTCGACGGCTTCAAGTCGCCGACGTCGTTGCACAGTACCTACATCGAAGCCGTGGTCGAGGATGGCCCTCCCACCCAGATTCAGGCTCGCTGACGGAAGCTGTGGATTTACGCCTGTCAGGCCGCCGTCGTCACAGCAGGCTGATCTTTTGCCATCGTCGAACGATCTTCCACGCCTGTCGCTGCGATGCAGAGTTTGAGCGCTTCGCCCAGGCTGGCGGCAGCCAGGTCGGCCTTGGCGCCGTCGCGGAGGTTTTCCAGCGCCGCCGGGTCCATCTCCTTCAGGCAGCAGGCCAGGATGACTGCCGCCGCCGGCAGTTTGCGGCGAAGCCGTCGTACGGCGAAACGGATGTGGGCCGGGGTGCTGGCGTTCATGTAAACCAGACACACGATCGCCACTCCAGCCGTCTCCAGCCGGAAGATGTTGGCGGTCGACAAAGCCTCGGGTCCTTCCACGCGGGCCGACAAGCCGTGCGCGGTCGTGAGCTGACCAAGCATGATGGCGGCGGCTTCATCGATGAGAGTTTGCCCGGCCACGCAGAGGACGGGATGCGGGCCCTGCCATTCGGGAGGCAGATCCTCCCGGGCGAGAACCGGCAAGTTCTCGTAGGGAGCATCTTCAGACACGCTCTCTACCGCCGACGTCGCCTCCGCATCGGTGGTGGGAATGGTCTTGGGTGGCGGACGGTCGTCCTGTTCCGAAATGTCGTCGGCGAATTCACTGACGGCGTCTCTTATCTTGACCATGCGCTCCTGATCCAGCGCACCGCGCTCGGCATCGGACTGCGCCAACTGCAGTCCCTTCAACGCGACCTCGTCATAGTAGGAGCTGAGCGATCGCTCCTTCAGAAACTCCTCGGCCTTTTCTGCCGCTTCGGTTGGATCGCCGGCGAGCATCCGCTGATAGAATATCTCGGGCGGCGAGAGGGCAGGCCGGTCTCCGAACATGACATCGAGAAACTCCAGACGTTCGACATGGCGCCCCAGCACCACCAGGCAGACCGTGAGCGGCGTCGCCAGGACAAGGCCGATCGGACCCCAGAGTGCCGTCCAGAACGTCGCAGATGCGACCACGGCGACAGGCGACAGCCCCGTGCTGTGTCCATAGACCATCGGTTCTATCACGTGCCCCACGATCGGCTCGACCACCAAAAACAGCGCGACCGTCCACAGCAGCATGGACCAGGTGGGATCGACCGCGAGCGCCAGCGCGAGCGGAAACGCCGCTCCGATGAACGCGCCGATGTAAGGCACGAAGCGGAGCACACCGGCCAGGATTCCCCACAGGATCGCGCTTGGAACGCCGATCACCCAGAGGCCGATGCCGATGACGACGCCGAACAACGTGTTCAGTAGGAGCTGAAACAGGAAAAGCCGGCTCAGGCGGCTGGCGGCATCGTCGAGCGCGGCCGTGGTGCGCTGCAGGTCGTGCGAACCCGCCAGCCGGATCAACCGGTTACGAAGGTCCTCGCGTTGATGCAAAATGAAGATGACGAAAATGACGATGATCCCCGTCGTTGCCAGCGGATGAAGCAGCGGGGAAATGAGGCTTTGCAGACTCTGCAACGCGCCCGGGTCGGGCTGAAGGACTTGCACGGGAACGGGTTTGGGTGGCACGGTTTGTTGGCCTGCGCCGGGTCCCAGTGCAGTTGCTGTGTCTTTGGGCTTGTCCAGTTCCTTGCTCAGATCCTTCAGCATGTCGGAGGCACGTTCAAGTGTGCCTCGGCCGGCGGTGGTCTCACGAAAGGATTGGATCTTTTCGCTGATCGTGGACTGATATCGCGGCAAATCCCCGGCCAGTTGCGCCAGTTGGGTGGCGAGCAGGCTTCCGAGCGCAAATATCAGCGCGAAGGCGATGACAACCACGCTGACGACGGCCAGCCCGCGCGGGATACGGATGCGTTGAAGCAGTCCGACCAGCGGCGCCAGCACGAAGCTGAGCAGGATAGCCAACGCTATCGGTATGATGATCTCGCGGCCGAAATACAGCACCATCACGACGATTGCGGCGAGGATCGCCGTCGCCACCGCGCTCAGCAGGGAAATCAGTTCGTCTGCCGTTCGCGCCTTGAAACGCTGTCTGATCACAATCTGTCTCTGCGCGGGGAAGCCATCGAGGGCTTAACCCGGGCAGTTCCGGTTGGTTCCAATGGTACGCCCGGGCAACTTGGACAGTTGCAGGGCTATTGGCTGCGGGCGCTTCGATGCCGCAGGCGGGCCGTCACTGTGCCAGCGGCAGGCCGAGGCGGCCCACGCCCGGCAGCTTCAAGGCAGGCCGGCGGATATCGAGGCCCACGACGCCGCCGAAAAAATTGAGTTCGATCCCCTCGATCCATCCGATCGTCAGCCCGAGATAACCGCCAAGCGAAGCGAATACGCCGGTGCGCGACGCTGTGAAGCCGTACCAGTCGCCGTGATAGGGAAAGTCCTTGCCGATCGCCGTCGGCGGCAGCACGGCGTTCAATTCAGGCACCGCGTGCAGGATCGCCTGGATGAATGTGTTGGAGTTCGGACCGGGCCAGGCGCTGTAGTCGCCATAGGCCTTGAACCGGTAGTTCTCGATGACGGAGCGAATTTTCGGAATCAGCGGCTCGGCCGCTTCGCCCATCGATGCTTGCGACCGTTTCCGGAACGGCGCCGAACCACCTGCCGTCGGCGAGAAAGCCGTCGATCCGGATCGGTTCGCCCCAGGCCGTGTAGTCGTAACGACTGTAGCGCGTTGCGCCGTGCTCCTTCACCACGATCCAGGTGTGAACCGCAAAGATGCCGCGCCAGCGAACGGTGCGCGCCGCGAACACCCTGATCAGGGCCGGCGGATGGTCGGAAGCTTTCGGCAGCAGCCCTGCGCTGGAGCGATCCGCCGTCTGCCAGTTGTCCCGCCGGTCGCCGAGCCAATAGATCACGGCGGAATAGGCCACGGGAACGAGCACGAGCAGGATGAGGATGAGCAGGTATCTTTTCACGGGCGGGGGGCAACCGGGACGTTAGGGGCTGCCCTAATGTAATTGTCCCGGTTCCGATTTCGAGTCCGCGTAGCATGCGGGCAGGCGAGCAACCGTCACCCGCTCACGGACGGCAAAGGCTCAGCGGTACGCATGTACGCCGATCAGGCCCCGCCTAGTTCAGAGGCAGCCAGCTCAGCTCGCCGGAGCAGCCGCAGGTGTTGCAGTGGGCGGGCAAGTCGAACGTGTTGGCGAGCTGCCATTCCTGCGACTCGTTGCTCCATTGAACGGTCGCGGAACAGGTAATGTCATCGGACTGGCACCGGGAGCAAACCGGCGTGGCGCGCGTGGCCCGTGTTTCGTGATGTCGCACGGCCGGGGCCGCGTCAGGCGCCTGCTCGAATGGATTGCGAAGCAAAGTAAGTCTCAAGATGCTCCCCCGATCATCCCAATGTTCACTACGGAACATAACTCTGGACGGTTTGGCTGTCTTCAGCGCGCGGCGCGCCAGCCTGTGGAATTCACCAGAATTTAATGATTCGCAAGACGGCTGATATCGGTCCGGATAGCGGATAATCTGGGGCTTTTGAGGAGGCTGCCCGATCCCGGCTCGCCCGGGAACCGAGCCTCCCGCCAAGCGTTCATCTTCGCGGTCGGCGAGCGCTGGCCCGTAAACCTGCGTCCATTTCCTGTGCGCTCCGAGGTGTCGTGCTCCAAAGCTCATCCATTCTCCTGCCCGGCGACACCGTCTGGAAGAAGTGCAAGACCCGGCGGCTGGCCGTTCTCAACGACGCCGCCGCCTATTTCGCCGCGCTGCGCGAGGCTTTGCTGCTCGCCACGGATCGGGTCTACATCATCGGCTGGGACATCCATAGCCAGACCCGCTTCGTCGGGCCTTCCGGCCATGCCGATGACGGCTTTCCCGAAGAGCTCGGTCCGTTTCTCAAGGCGCTGCTGAAAGCGAGGGCCGAACTGCGGATCGACGTGCTGAGCTGGGATTTTCCGGCGCTCTATGCTGCGGAGCGCGAGTGGAATTCCCCCGCGAAGTTCATGTCCGACACGTCGGACCGGCTTCGCTTCTGTTTCGATGCCAGCCTTCCGCTCGGCTCGGCCCAGCACCAGAAGATCGTCGTCATCGACGGGGCGGTCGCATTTTCCGGCGGGCTCGATTTGACGATCCGGCGCTGGGACACCAGCGAGCACGCTGCCGGCAATCTGTACCGGGTCGATCCCGACGGCAAGCCGTACCCGCCGTTTCACGACGTCCAGTGCATGGTCGATGGCGAAGCCGCCGCCGCCCTGCTGGAACTGGTCGAGAACCGCTGGCGGGCCGCCGGCTGCACGGTCGAATATGCCACCGCGCCGGCCGGTGATCGCTGGCCGGCCTCGGTGCCGGTCCAGGCCCGGGACATCGTTACGGGCATCGCGCGGACGGAGATCAGGACCGCGCGCGATCCCGGCGTGGACGAGGTCGCGCGACTGTTCGAGGCCTCCATCAATGCGGCAAACCGCTTCATCTATATCGAGAACCAGTTCACCAGCACCACCGAGATTGCGCGTCTGCTGGCGCAGAGGATGCAGGACGTGCCCTCGCTTCGCGTCCTGATCGTCACGCCGAAGATGCATTCGTCCTGGTTCGAGTCCCAGGCCATGCAGGGTGGCCGCGGCGGCTTCATCGACACGTTCGTCGCGGCAGGCGTCATGGACAGGATTCGCTTTCTCTATCCGGCGACGCGGGATGCAAGCTCTGTCGCCGCTGTCATGGTGCACAGCAAGGTGATGATCGTCGACGATTGCCTGCTGCGCATAGGTTCCGCAAACCTCAACAACCGCTCGATGGGCGCCGACACCGAGTGCGATCTCGCCTTCGAGGCGACGTCCGAGGAACATCGGCAATTCATCAGCCGGCTTCGCCGCGGGCTGATCGGCCATTTCTGCGGCGTTACCGAGCAGGAGATCGAAGGCAATGAAGCCGATCTTCTCGGATATCTCGACCGGCTGTCGGGGGATGACCGGGAGAAGTCGCTGCAGCCGATCGATCCCAGCAGCCAGTTCGGCAGCGTGGCCAGCATCGTGCAGCCCGTCGCTGACCCCAGAGAACCTCTCGGCCTGGAGCGCGCCGCCAACCGCATGTTGACGCTGCGGACCGTGCTCGCCGTATGCGGACTGGCCGCAGCGCTCGGGGGTCTCGCGCTGGTCTGGCAGTATACGTCGCTGCGCGATTTCACCGAGATCGGGCTCGTGTCCTCGGTGATTTCGCGATCGGAATTTGCGCCGCTGCTGGCGATTGCCGCGTTCGTCGTCGGCGGCCTCGTGGTGTTTCCAGTCGTCGTCCTGATCGCTGCGACGGCCGCGGCGCTCGGTCCATGGCTGGGGTTCGTCTCCGCCGGCACCGGCGTGCTTCTCAGTGCGCTCATTCTGTTCGGAATTGGCCGCGTGCTCGGCCATGTCCGGCTGCAGCGGCTGCTCGGGCGTCGTTCGTTGCGGGTGCAGAATCGCATCGTCGGCAAGGGGGTCGTCGCCGTCGCCATGATCCGCATGGTGCCGATTGCCCCGTTTTCGATCGTGAACGTGGTCGCAGGCGCCAGCAAGTTGAGCTTGCGGGATTACATGCTCGGAACGGCGCTCGGGATGATGCCGGGCATCATCGTGATGGCGGTATTGGGCGCGCAGATCGCGGATCTGGCGCGCGATGCTTCATGGACGAATGCGCTGCTGTTTGGCCTTGCGATCGTGGCCTGGATCGCGCTGTGCCTCGGCGTGCAGTTCCTGGTGACGTGGCTGGCGGGACGAAGGACGTGACCGGCAGCCTCCGCATCATGACGTGGAATGTTCACGGCACCTTCAACCTCAATCCGAAATTCGATCTCGATGGCGTCTGCTCGCTGATCCGCCATTGGTCTCCCGATGTGGTCGCGCTGCAGGAAGTCGACTCGCGCGGCCGAAGCGACGATCCCTTCATGCGGTTGGCCGAGGCCGTCGGCGATCACCGGATCGACGCCCGGTCGATCGTCACAAAGGACGGCGATTACGGCCAGGCGCTGTTCAGCCGCTGGCCTTTCGCAGAACCGCCCGAAGTCGTGGACGTGTCGTATCAGGAGCGCGAACCGCGGCGGGCCATTGCCGCGCGCATACTGTCGGATGTCGCGGGCGAGGTGAGGGTCGTTGCGACGCATCTGGGCCTGAGCATTCATGAAAGGCACGCCCAGGCGCATGCGCTGGTCGATCTGGTAAAGCCGACGCGAACCTTTGTGGTCGGCGATTTCAACGACTGGTTCTGGGTTCGCTCGGTGCGGGGCGTGCTGGCGCGGACCTGTCCGGTCCGGACGCGGCTGCGGACGTTTCCCGCGCTGCTTCCGCTGATGCGGCTGGACCGGATCTACGTCTCCCGCGACGGCGTGATCCGCTCGGCCTGGACCGATCGCAAGGCGCGGATGTATTCGGACCATCTTCCCGTGATCGCCGACGTGGTTTTTCCGGATTAGAGAATATTCTGCGGCTGTCAGGCACCTTGCCCCGCAAGCCGTTCCCTGTAACGTGCTGGAAAATCCGGCCGCGAAGCGTTTCAAGACAAAAAGGAAAAGATCGATGGGGGGAGTTCTGGAGGGCGTCCGCGTGCTCGATTTCGGGCGCTACATCGCGGGGCCGTATTGCGCGACATTGCTGGCGGAATTTGGTGCGGAAGTCATCCGCATCGAAAGGCGCGCCGGCAGCGAGGATCGCTTCGTGGCGCCGGTCGGCGAAGGCGGCGAGGGCGCGCTGTTCCTGCAGGTCAACCGCAACAAGAAGTGCATCACGCTCGATCCGATGAAGCCGGAGGGGCAGGAGGTGATGCGCCGGCTGGTCGAAACCGCAGATGTCGTCGTCGCCAACCTGCCGCCGCAGAAGCCTGCGCGCGATGAAGCTCGATTATGAATCGCTGAAGGCGATCAAGCCGGACATCATCCTGACCACGGCGACCGCATTCGGTGGGCCGGGACCGTGGTCCGACCGCGTCGGCTTCGACGGCGTCGGCCAGGTGATGTCGGGCGCGGTCTACATGACCGGCAAGGGCGATCCGCCTTACCGGGCCGCGGTGAACTGGGTCGATTTCGGCACGGCGCTGCATTGCGCCTTCGGCACGCTCGCTGCGCTGATCGAACGCGGCAAATCCGGGCGCGGGCAGATCGTCGAGGGCGCGCTGCTGGCGACTGCGCTCTCCTTTACCAATGCATCGCTGATCGAACAGGCGGTCATCGCGGCCAATCGCGTGCCGACCGGCAACCTCGGCCAGACCGCGGCACCCGTCGACATCTATCGCACCAGGGACGGCTGGGTGCTATGCCAGGTCACGGGACACCCGCTATTTATCCGCTGGGCCAAATTGATGGGCGAGGATCACTGGCTGCATGATCCGCGTTTCGCCGACGATCTCAAGCGTGGCAACAACGGACCCGCCATCAGCGAACGGATGTCACGCTGGTGCGCCGAGCGCACCACGGAGGAAGCGCTCGATAGGCTGGGCCAAGCAATGATACCCGCCGGCCCCGTGCTGAGCCCGCAACAGGCACTGGAACATCCGCACATCCGCGCCACCGGCTTCATGCAGGACGTCGAATATCCGGGCTTGCCGAATCCGGCGCCGACCGCGCGCGTCGCGGTGCGACTGTCCGAGACGCCGGGCGAAATCGCGATGCGCCCGCCGACGCTCGGCGAGCACACTGATGAAGTGCTCGGCAGTATCGGCTACGGCGCGGATGCGATCGCCGAACTTCGGAAGAACAAGATCGTGTAGTACTTCTCGCTCGTCATTCCGGGGCCCGTTACCCCATCTGCGAATTGCGGACTGCGTCGCGCCGCGCGCAAGCGCTGCTTCAATACGTGGCCGCGACATATCAACCCGACGGGCAAATCAATAGAAACCTGTCCAGCCCTTCGCGCGAAAATATTCAGCTCGCGCCGTCGGGCAAATCAGTGATGTAATTCCGCGCGTCTCACCCGTTACGA
>DAIMKE010000040.1:0-14774 GCA_036721875.1 Bradyrhizobium sp.
GGCCAGCACGATGCTCATGAGCGCGCCTACCGCGGCCGCCTCGGACGGTGTCGCGAGGCCGAACAGGATCGCACCGAGCACGGCAACGATGAGCAGCGCCAGCGGCAGGAATGACGTGGCGAGCGCCCAGATTACGGTGCTGATCGGCACATTGGTCTGCTCGGGTGGCAGCTTCGGCGCGAGCGCAGGATTGATCATCGCGCGCACGATCACATAGACGACATAGAGACCGGCCAGCAGGAATCCCGGAAAGAAAGCCGCCGCATAAAGCTTGACGGCCGAGACGCCGGCGGTGGCCGCATAGACGATCAGGAGGATGCTCGGCGGAATCAGGATGCCGAGGCAACCACCGGCGCAGACCACGCCCGCCGATAGCTTGGTGTCGTAACCGGCGCGCAGCATCGCCGGCAAAGCCAGCAGGCCCATCAGCGTGACGACGGCGCCGACGATGCCGGTGGCGGTCGCGAACATCGCGCAGGTAATCAGCGTCGCTACCGCCAGCGCCCCCGGCACGTTCTTCATTGACAGTTGCAGCGCGAAAAACAGCCGGTCGAGGATGTTTGCGCGCTCGATCAGATATCCCATGAACAGGAACAGCGGAACCGCGACCAGCACGTCGCTGGACGTGACCTCGAACGTCTTCTGCACCAGCAGCGTGAAGATGCGATTCTCGAAGAAGTCCTGGCCGGCCGTGTAATAGGCATAATAGCCGAACCCGACGCCCATCGCCATCAGCGTGAAGGCGATCGGGAAGCCGAGCATGATGATGAAGATGAACAAGCCCAGCATCAACATGCCGATTTGGGGATCGGTCATGCGCCTGCTCCCTTCTCGTCGGGCTGTGCAGCCGCCTGCTGATGTTCGCGGATGATGAGGCTCTCGGTCTCCTCGACGTCGTGCAGGCGTTGCGGCCAGCGGCCGGTTCGGATGCACAGCACGCAGCGGATGATTTCAGCGATGCCTTGCAGAAACAGCAGGACGCCTGTGACCGGGATAAGCGCCTTCAGCGGAAACACCGGCACGCCAGCCGGGCTGAAGATGCTGACTTCGCGGAAGCGCACCGACATGGCGGCATAATTCCATCCCGAATACATCAGCGCTGCGATCGCCGGCAGGAAGAACAAAATGTAGAGGACGAGGTCCATCGTCGCCTGGGTACGCGGCGACCACAGGCGGTAGACCACGTCGGCGCGCACATGGCCGTTGCGCGAGAGCGTATAGGCGCCGGCCATCAGAAACATCGCGCCGTAGGTAATGTAGCTGATGTCGAAGGCCCAGGTGGTCGGCGCGCGCAGCACGTAGCGCACGAAGACCTCGTAGCTGACGCCGAGCGTCAGGACGAGGATCAGCCAGGCGAACGCCTTGCCGACCCAGGTGCTCAGTTCATCGATGAAGAACAGAAATTTCGTCATGCGAGCTGAACTCGCGACAAATCACACATCCGAATGCCCCCACCGGTTCCTTGGCGGACGGCGCGTCGGTCGCGCCGCCCCCTGTTCATGCGCGCCGCCAGCGGCGGCGCACCCAGTCAGACCTTGAGCACACCCGGGAAGTGGTGCTCGAAGGCGCCGCGGTAGTCCGTCGCGTTGTTCATGTTGTAATAGACCACGCGGCGTACCCACGCCTTCTGCGAGTCCATCACCTTCTTCATGAACGGATCCGATCCGAGCTGGGCGATCAGGCCGTCCCACGCCTTGATCTGCGCATCGAACACAGACTTCGGCGTCCGCTGCACGTTGACCTTGTCCTTGCTGATCAGTTCCTGCAGGTCCTTGGAGTAATAATCCATCGCCTTCCATTCGTTGGCCGACGACACGGCCTCGGCCGCGTACTGCAGGATGGCCTTGTGCTCGGCGGGAAGGGCGTTGAACTTGGTCTTGTTGAACATGATCTCGAAATATTCCGTCGCCTGATGGTGGCTGCCCATCATGTAGTACTTGGCGACGTCCTGCGCGCCGAAGCGCCGGTCCGAGGTCGGATTGTTGAATTCGAATCCGTCGATCACGCCGCGCTCCATGGCCGGTACGATTTCGCCGCCCGGAAGCTGGGCGACGGAAGCGCCCATCACCTGGAACAGGTCGGCAGCCAGACCTACCGTACGGTATTTGAGGCCCTTCAGGTCTGCGTCGCTGGTGATCGGCTTCTTGAACCAGCCAAGCGGCTGGGTCGGCATCGGCATCGCGAAGAAGCTCTTGATGTTGACCTTCATGATCTGGTTCTGGAGCTCTTCGAACAGCTCGCGGCCGCCGCCATTATGGATCCAGCCGAGACCTTCATTGGCGTTGAAGCCAAACACGGGGCCCGTGCCGAACAGCGATGCCGCCTTGTGCTTGCCGTACCAGTAGACGGTCACCGTGTGTGCCGCGTCGATCTGGCCGCCATGTACGCCGTCGAACACCTGGAACGGATGCACGACCGCGCCGCCGACCAAATAGTCGATGCGCAGCCGGCCCCCGGCCATCTCGTTGACCCGCTTCACATAGTCTTCGGCCATCTCGTTGAAGACGTCGGCCTTGCCCCACGAGCCCTGCATCTTCAGGGTCGCGGTCTGTGCCCGGCTGACTTGCGGCATTGCAATCGCTGCGCCGCCTGCAGCGGCGGCCGTCAGGAAACGGCGGCGCGTCGTTTTCGTATCACTACGCTTGCTCATGAATTCCTCCCGGTTGAAAAGATCGCCCGCTGTTGGCGCGGGCTTGTTTGTCTTTTCGATAAGTCAAAGGCTTGCGCGGCAGTTTGGCAAGTGAGAAGTGCATTCGCACATGGTGAATCGCGCAAGTGGCAAGGCGGTTGTCGTTTCGCAGGCGCGAAACGGCGCACTCCCCGTGCGTTTGGCGAGCCAAGGAGCCACCGAAGTCTTGCACTTTAGTCGCAGGAATTGGCGACGCGAAATTGCGCAACGGCTTGAATCGGATACGCTGTTTATTCCTGCGCCATTCTGCGCCCATTAGCCGCGGCGCATCACGGCCTGGCTGAATGCGTCAGGTGCTGCTGCCTGCGGCCGTCGCGACCACCGGCAAGACCTCGTTGGCGGCGCGGTCGGGGGTGTCTTCCTTCCAGCGTACCGAGCCGAACGGCCGCTCCAGCATGCGGCGGACGCGGATCGGTTCGGGGCCGAGATGAAAGTCGATCGCGCGCTGGTGCAGGGCGCGCTCGGACTGGGTCGGGCGGTTGCGCTGGCGCAGATAGTCCAGCCAGGTCGGGCAGTGATAGCGCTCCGTCCACAATTCGGGGTCGGCGATGTCGCGGGCGATCGACCAGCCATAGGCGCCGTTGCGTTGCCTGGAGAGCTGCACTTCCTGCATCACGTTGTGAAACGCGCGCGCATTGTCCTGTGCGACCCGGTACTCGATCTCGACCACCAGCGGCCCGCTGCGCCCGGTCAGCGACAGCTTCACCTCGGGATCGGCCAGCGCCTCGGCGGGCGGCTCGTAGCGCGCGCCGACCGGCGGCATCCGCAGCCAGATCCCGAGCAGTGGCGAAAGCAGCATCAACCCTGCGGAGACCAGCAGCGCGATCTCGACGCCGGCGATGTCGGTGAGGTGACCCCAGCCCCAGCTTCCGATGGCGATCCCACCGGCAATCGAAGCCTGGAACGCGGCCAGCGAGCGGCCGGCGACCCAGCGCGGCGCCGATAGCTGCACGCCGATATTGAACAGTGCGACCGCCAGCATCCACACTGCACCGGCAAGGACCAGCGCGATCGCCGTCAGGATGGCGTTCGTGCTCATGGCAACGGCCGCGATCGCACCGGCCAGGGAAATGGCGCAAGCGCGCACGGCGGCCTCGCCGCTCAGCTGCTTGCGGACGGTGCCGATGTTCAACGCGCCGATCACGGCGCCCATGCCGAAGGCGCCCAGCATCACGCCATAGGTCTGCGCGCCGCCATGCAGCAGGTCGCGCGCGATCAGCGGCATCAGCGCCGACACCGAACCGCCGATGATGCCGGTGACAAGCGTGCGCGTCAGCACGATCTTGATCGCAGGCGAGTTGGTGATGTAGCGCACGCCGGAAACCATCGCGCGATTGAGCCGTTCGCGCGGCAGCCGCGACGGCTCGTGGATCCGGTTCCACAGAAACAGCACGACCAGCAGCGGCAGATACAGCACCGCGTTGACGGCGAAGGCCGCAACGGCGCCCGACGTCGCCACGATGATGCCGCCGATCGCGGGGCCGAAGCTGCGTGCGATGTTGTAGCTGATGCCGTTGAGCGCGACCGCAGCCGGCAGGGTCTCGGGCGGCACTTGCTCGCTGACCGAAGCCTGCCAGGCCGGCCCCATCAGGGCCATGCCGGTGCCGACGATGAAGCAGAACAGCAGCAGGGCGTTGGGCGTGACCAGATTGAGCCATGCCAGCACGGTCAGCGAGGTGGCACCCGTCAGCGAGATCAGCAACGACACCAGCGCCACGACGCGGCGGTCGTGCATGTCGGCGATGGCACCGGCCGGCATCGAGATCAGCATAATCGGAAGCATCAGCGCGGTCTGCACCAGCGCCACCTTGTTGGCCGTCGACGTCATCTGCGTCATCGCCCAGGCGGCACCGACGCCCTGGATCAGAAGCCCGAGGTTGGACAACAGGCTCGCCAGCCAGATGCGCCGGAACACCGAATGCCGCAGCGGTGCGGTGATACTATCGGAGCGTTTCGGCGGTTCGGTCATATCCGGTTCCGGTTGGCCTGCTATGGCTGGGCGGCGATTCCCGCAAAGCCCCTCACAGATGCCTGCGAAAGCCTCGCTCTGTCCAGTCGCGGGGCAGCGATGAGGGCGCCTGGAGCACAGCCAAGGTACTGAAAAATGACGAGTGAAGCCAAAATGAGCCCGACGCGGCGGACGATTTTAAAGGGAGTTGGAACACTCCCTTTGCTGGCCGGGAGTTTCGGCTCCTCGGCGCTCGCGCAGAGCGCGTCGGCGCCGCCGGCCGCGGGCGAGATGGCGCCGGTTCTGTTCGTTCATGGCAATGGCGACCATGCGGCGCTCTGGATCACGACGCTCTGGCGAATGGAATCGAACGGCGTGCCGCGCGAACGGATGCTCGCCATCAATTTCACCGATCCGCTGGCCCGCTCCGACGACAAGGTGGAACAGGCAAGCCGTTCCTCGACCGAAGACCAGCGCCGCGAGCTAGGAGACGCCGTCAAGGAATTGAAGCGCCGCACCGGTGCGGCGCGGATCGCGCTGGTGGGCAATTCGCGCGGCGGCTATTCGATCCGCAGCTACATCAAGAACGGTGGCGGCACCGATATCAGCCACGCGGTGTTGTGCGGCGTTCCCAACCATGGCGTCTTTGACTGGGACGATAGTCCGGGCAGCGAATTCAATGGCCGCGGCCCGTTCCTGCGCGGCCTGAACGAAGGCGAGAGCGAGGTAATGCCGGGAACCGCGTTCCTGACGCTGCGAAGCGACGGCATCGACAAGTTCGGGCAACCGGACGGACGCTTTGTCGGCAAGCCCGGCACGCCGACCGGGGTGACGAGCGATGGGCCCGCGCTGAAAGGCGCGACCAATCTCGTGCTGGGCGCGCTCGATCATCGCGAGACGGCGTTTCATCCGCGGGCGTTTCGCGAGATCTACAAATTCATCGCCGGCCGCGAACCGTCGCGCATCGGCATCGTGCCGGAAGCCGAAGTGATGCTGAGCGGCCTCGTGACGGGAACGCCGGGCGGTGTCGTCACCAACCGTCCCGTCTCCGGCGCGCTGGTCGAAATCTATCACGTCTCCCCCGAGACCGGCGAACGGGCCGGCGGGCCGATCCGTTCCTCGCAAACCGGTGCCGATGGTCGCTGGGGACCGGCGCTGGTCGGGCCGACCTGGTATCTGGAGATCGTGCTGACTTCGCCGGGTTCCTCGATTACCCATATCTACCGCTCGCCGTTTCCGCGCTCCTCCGATATCGTGCATCTGCGCGCCGCGCGTCCGCTGGGATCGGCGGATGCCGGTGCGGGCGCCGTGGTGCTGATGTCGCGTCCGCGGGGTTATTTCGGCCTGCCGCGCGATGTGGTGCTGCTCGACGGCAAGCAGCCGGCGGACGTGAAGCCCGGCGTGCCGACTGATTCCATCGCGACTTTGCGACTTCCGGCGACGGAGCTCAGCCGGCCCGTTGTGGCCCTGTTCAACCAGGAGCGGATCGTGGCCCGGGCCTGGCCGGCGTCGGAGAACCGGATTGCGGTGGCCGAACTGACTTACTAGCTGTTCTGGAGAGGTGCGCCTTTTTGGCGCCCCGGATTGAAGACATAGATTTGGTCGTAGCCCGCATGAGCGCAGCGATATGCGGGACCTGGCACGATTCCGGATATCGCTGCGCTCATCCGGGATACGGATACGGACCATGAGCATCGCCGAAGTCTACGACATGCCGGTTGCGCGTCCCCGGCTGGTGCCGCCGAGCCCGCCGCGCGCGCCGGACGACATGACGGCGCTCGGCCGGATGAAGGCGATCCGCATCAGCCCGATCGGCAGCTGGGGCCAGCGGGCCTATGAAGAAGATATTGTCCAGGGCCGCTTCCTTGGCCGCAGCAGTTTCATTCTCAACGCGCCCGATGCGATCCGGCACGTGCTGGTCGACAATTACGAAAACTATACGCGCACGCCGGCAGGCCTGCGCGTGTTACGTCCGATTCTCGGCGAAGGCCTGCTGATCGCGGAAGGGCGCGCATGGAAACACCAACGCCGGACCTTGGCGCCGGCCTTCACGCCGCGCGCGGTGTCGACGCTCGTTCCGTACATGCTGACGGCGACCGACGAAACGATTGCCAAGCTCAGGGCCGCCAGCAACGCGCCGGTCGATCTGCGCGAGGCGATGCAGCGGCTGACGCTCGAAATCGCCGGCCGCACCATGTTTTCGTTCGGAATGGATCGGCACGGCGCCGCCTTGCGCGATTTCGTGATCGAATATGGCGAGCGGCTGGCGCGTCCGCATTTTCTCGACCTGCTGTTGCCGTTGGGCTGGCCGACTCCGCAGGATTTCGCTCGCGCCCGTTTCCGCCGGCGCTGGACCGCGTTCGTGGGCCAGCTGATGGCCGAGCGCCGCGCCGCCGGCAAGAACGAAGGCGCCCCGGCGCGCGATCTGTTCGACCTGATGGGTGAGGCGCGCGATCCGGAAACGGGCGTGGCCTTTACCGACGAGCAGCTCGGCGATCAGGTCGCGACCATGATCTTGGCCGGCCACGAGACGACGGCCACCGCGCTGTTCTGGGCGCTCTATCTTCTGGCGCTCGATCCCGCGACTCAGGAAGACGTGGCGACCGAGGTGCAGGCGGCGACGGTGAACGGTGCGCTCGATATCGAGCGGCTGAAATTCACCCGCGCGGTGATCGACGAGACCATGCGGCTCTATCCGCCGGCATTTTTGATCGCGCGCGCGGCCGGCGGACCGGATACGATTGCCGGCAGACCGGTCAAGCCAAAGGACATCATCCTGATCGCCCCGTGGCTGTTGCACCGGCACGAAAAACTCTGGCGCGATCCGAATGCCTTCATCCCGCAGCGTTTCATGACCGGCACGCCGCCCGATCGATTCGCTTATCTCCCGTTCGGCGTCGGCGCGCGCGTCTGCATCGGTGCGCATTTCGCGCTGGTGGAAGCGACGCTGGCGCTGGCGAAGATCATCGCCGCGTTTCGTGTCGATCTGGTCGACAAGGAGCCGGTGATGCCGATCGGCGTAGTGACGACGCAGCCCGACCGCTCGCCGATGTTTGCCATCACGCCGCGATAGGCCATGCTCATGAGCAATACCCAGGCCCAGTTCTCGGTTTTGCGGCAGACCGCCGATCCTGCGGTGGTCGACGCGATTTCAAAATTGATCGAGAAGGGCGAGGACCGCGACCTCAACCGGATCAACCTGCTGGACTTTGCAGCCCGGCACGGGCTCGACGAGGAAAAGGTCATCTCGGCCTTCCTGCATTCGGCGCGACTCGGATTGTTCGATCTGAGCTGGAACGTTCTGTGTCCCGGCTGCGGCGGCGTGCTCGGAGCGCACGACACTCTGAAATCGCTTCGGCACGACGACTACAATTGCGCGCTCTGCGCGAAGGGCTATGAGGCATCGGTCGACGATCGCGTCGAGGTTTCCTTCACCGTCAGTCCCCGGGTGCGACGCATCGCGGCGCACGATCCCAATACGCTGCCGCTGTGGGAATATAACCGCCAGATGTTCTGGAGCTCGGGGATGGAGCTCAACGAGGCATCGGTCAACCGGCTGATCGACGAGGTCTCGCTTGAGGCCATCGAACTGCCGGCGGGCGAAAAGGCGGTGCTGTCGCTGCAGATCCCCAACCAGTTCGTGATCGTGTTCGAGCCGGTGACGCATTCGGCGCATTTTCTGGATATCCAGGGCGAGCCGACCCGGGAGCGTCAGCAGTTCTCGATCGTGTTCAACAAGCTGCATGCGCCGACCGGAACCACGGTGATGCGCCCCGGACCGTTGCGGCTTTCGCTCGAAAACCAGACCGACCACCGGGTGCTTCCCGCGGTCTGGGTCGCCAACGACACGCTTCATGAACTGCTCGGCAAGCGCAAGCCGATCCTGACCGCCAAACGGATGCTGTCCAACCAGACCTTTCGCGACGTCTTCAAGGCCGACAACCTCAACGTCGACCAGCGCCTCAAGATCACCTCGCTGACATTCCTGTTCACGGATCTCAAGGGTTCTACCGCGCTCTATGAAAGGGTCGGCGATCTCGCCACCTTCGATCTGGTGCGGGCGCATTTTCATGCCCTGCTCGAAATCATCGCCTCGGAAAAGGGCGCGGTGGTCAAGACGATCGGCGATGCCGTGATGGCGACCTTCATCAGGCCGGAACATGCGATCGTCGCGGGCTTGCGGATGCGTGCGGCGATGGCGCAGCTCAATGTCGATCGCGGCAGGGAAGACCTGATCGTCAAGATCGGCATCCACGAAGGGCCGTGCCTGGCGGTGATGCTCAACGAGCGGCAGGATTATTTCGGCCAGACCGTCAATATCGCCTCGAGGGTGCAGAGCCTTTCGACCTCGCAGGAGATCCACATCACCGGCCCGGTGATCGATTCGCCCGCGGTGGCCAACATCCTGGAGAAGCAGTCGATCCGGCCGATTCAAAAGGAAGCGGCGCTGCGCGGCATCGCCGACAAGATCGTGGTCTACGAGATTCCCTGACGCGCTACTCGATGACTATCTCGCCGAGCATGCCGAGCTCCGCATGCGTCTTGCCATCGCTGGTCTTGATGTCGCAGCGCAGGTCGCTGGCGCGGCCGGCCGCGACCGGCACCAGCCACCACTCGGCCGATTGTCCCGGATAGACCTCGACCTCGCGGATCGCGCCCTTGAACTCCGCGAGCGTCACCGGCTTGCCGTTCTGCTGCTGCGTCACCTGTACCTTGCGCGTGAACACCATCTGCGAGAACGCATGTGAGGTGAAGTAATGCGGATCGTTGCTCGTGTTGCGCAGGATCAACTTGTAGAGCTTGCCGGTTTCGAGCCGAAGTTGCTTTGGCACGAATTCATGCTTGCCGGGCGCGCCGAGATCGACCGTCATTTCGATCGGCGTCTGCCGCGAAAGATCGCCGGCGGCGAGCGCCGCTCCCGAAGCGATCCCCAGCGCGACGGCGGCACCCAGCGCAAAGTTGAACGGAGTCATGCCCGGCCTCCCTAAAAATCTCTTGCTATAACAACGAGTTCTCCTGTAGTGCAAATGCGAATGAATTGCAATTAAGATTGTGCGGTGGTGCCTGCGGCGAAACGCGCTGCCGGCCCGTCGATCGGAGGCGGCGCCTGATCGCTCCGACGGTCGCGCTGCCAAGCCATCAGCGCAGGTGGCTTCCCTGCCTGATCCGGCCCCGGCTACCATCGGTGCGGCGGTTATGCACGCTGCTCAATTTCGAGCCCCGATGTTTCCGCTGCATTCGACGTGGCGTAGATTTAATCTCTCCATAGCGTCGCAACGGTATCCTCTGCCGTGACGCCGATTGCGATTGTCAGATTTCCGACCCATATACTCGACCGACAGTTTCCCTATTTCTTGCAGGTAAATTGATGCTGGACGGACTGCGCCAATTCATTGCGGACATCGTTGCACCGAGCGCCGATCCCGATCTGTCGTTTGACGATAATGGCTATCGCCTTGCGGCGACCGCGCTATTGGTCCACGTCGTCTCGCTCGATGGCGAGCCGAGCGCGGTCGAGAAGCGCAAACTGCACAGCTTGATCGAGAGCCGGTTCAAGCTCGATCCCGGCACAGCGGACCACTTGATCGCATCGGCGACGCGCGCCGAGGGCGACGCCGTCGATCTCTATCGTTTCACCAGCGTCATCATGCGCTCGGTGAACGAGGAGGGCAGACTCCGCATCATCGAGATGATGTGGGAGCTGGTCTATGCCGACGGCCAGGTCAGCGAGTTCGAGGACAATGTCGTGTGGCGTGCCGCGGACCTGCTCGGCATTTCGTCGCGCGACCGCCTCGATCTCAAGCATCGCGTGGCTGAGCAGCAGGCAGCCTCCCCGGGCGGCATTTCCAAAACTGCAGCCGCCGCGACGTGACGGTTCTGCGCTACACGTTATGCATGGCGCACCGCGCAGATGACCAAACTTTAATGTGATGCGCGGACGGCCGCGAATATGCGAGAACCCTGCAAATGCAGAGGTTCGATCGATCTGGAGCTTGCCCGTGCATGGTCATATGCCATGCGTGTGGGTTGCGTCACACCATGTGGCTGTGCTCTCGTCCGGCCGCTATCGCAGCTTTCCGAAATTGACAGTCAAGAGCATTTCATCGTGACCGAGCGTGTAACGCTGATCACCGGCGCCTCCGCCGGAATAGGCACCGAGCTGGCGCGTGTCTTCGCTTCCAACGGACATCGCGTGGCGCTGGTGGCGCGGCGCGCCGATCGCCTGACCGCGCTGGCGGGTGAAATCACCGCCGCCGGCGGCAAAGCGCCGATCATCATTCCCTGCGATCTCGTCCAGCCCGATGCCAGCGAAAGGATTGCCGAGGCGTTGGCCGCGGCCGGTGTGGAGGCCGAGTACGTCGTCAACAATGCCGGCTTCGGCCTGTTCGGCAGGGCAGTGCAGCGCGACCGCGCCGATCAGCTCGACATGATCACCGTCAACATCCGCGCGCTGACCGATCTGACGCTGCGGTTCTCCGACCAGTTGATCCGCCATCGCGGCGGGCTGCTCAACGTCGGCTCGATCGCGGGCTTCCTGCCGGGACCGGGAATGGCGGTCTATTACGCCACCAAGGCCTATGTGCTGTCGTTCACGGAGGCGATGCGTGCCGAACTGGCACCGCACGGCGTGCGGGTGACGGTGCTCTGTCCCGGTCCGGTACCGTCGGAATTTCAGGCGCGCGCCGGATTCCGGCCCGGCTTTGATTCGGCCGTGCTCAAGGTCTTGCCGGCCAGCGTCGCGCGGCAGGCATACCGCGGCTTGATGGCTAACAAGCGTGCAGTGATGCCCGGGATCGGCATCAAGATGGTGCCATTCCTGCTGCGGTTGTTTCCCCGCTCTTTCATCCTCGGCGCGGTCGGCCGGCTGCAACTCCGCCAGCGCTGAGAAAACCATCGGTTATCCTTACCCCAAGGGCCGTCCCTGCCATGATCGCCGGCGGGGCCGCGTCTGGCCCACGGTTTGCTTACTCAGCGTGATGCGGGTGTGCGCAACATCACGCGAAATTAATACTCGCCTGGATATGGTTTCGCTTCGAGGTGACTGAGCAACGTCGATGTCGTTCCGGTCGAACATGAATGACGGCAACGTCCTGCCCTTTCCGAGCAGCGGGACATTGGTTGCGCCTGCCCAGACCGGCCTGCTGCCGGTCCTCATCGTCCTCCACCAGGAAACTTCGACACCGGGCCGCGTCGGCAATGCGCTGCATGCGCTGGGTCATCCTCTGGATATCAGGCGCCCGCGATTCGGCGATGCCCTGCCGGAGACGCTTGATCGGCACGCCGGCGCAGTTATCTTCGGCGGCCCGATGAGTGCGAACGATCCCGACGATTTCGTCCGCCGCGAGATCGACTGGATCGAAATTCCCCTGCGCGAGAACCGGCCGTTCCTGGGGATCTGCCTCGGCGCGCAGATGCTGGCGAAACAATTGGGCGCGCAGGTCGCTCCGCACCGCGAAGGCCGGGTGGAAGTCGGCTACTATCCGATCCGTCCGACCGCCGCCGGACACGCGCTTTGCCCGGACTGGCCCGAGCGTGTCTACCACTGGCACGGCGAGGGCTTTCAGTTGCCTGGCGGCGCTGAACTGCTCGCCGAGGGCGATGATTTTCCGGTGCAGGCGTTCCAGTCCGGTCACGCATTCGGCTTCCAGTTTCATCCCGACGTGACCTACGCGATGATGCATCGCTGGACCACGCGCGGCTGCGTGCGCATGGACCAGCCAGGCGCGCATCCGCGCCATCTTCATTTCGAAGGCCGCGCCGTGCATGACTTGATGGAGCGCGCCTGGCTGAACAACTTCATCCATGGCTGGCTGGCGCGCACGCCGCGCCCGGTGATGCTGCAGGCCGCGGAATAGCCTGCCACGCGGAATTTTGCCCGGGCATTCGAGCATCTTTCAAAATTTCCGGATGTGATAGTGTCGTTCGTCCGACATCGCGCGGCCGGAAGGCTCACGCGCGCAAATCAATGACAATAAAGGCAGGGAGCTCTCCGTGACCTATCAGCACATCCTCTACGAGGTCAGCGACAAGATCGCGACCATTACGCTCAATCGGCCCGATCGCATGAATGCGTGGACGGCGACCATGGAGCGCGACGTGCGCCAGGCGATGGAGGCAGCGAGCGCCGACGACAATGTCCGCGTCATCGTGCTGACCGGCGCCGGCCGCGCCTTCTGCGCGGGCGCCGATATGGAGGCGCTGAAGGAGATCAACCCGAACGACATCAGGCGCGGGGAAAACACGCCGTTCGACATGAACCGCCGGGCGGACTGGCAGACCCGCTACGCTTATTATCCGGCGATTCCAAAACCCGTGATCGGCATGCTGAACGGCGCCACGGCGGGCATCGGCCTGGTCCACGCGCTCTATTGCGATTTGCGCTTCGCCGCCGACAACACCGTGTTCACGACTGCGTTCGCGCGCCGCGGGCTGATCGCTGAGCACGGCATCAGCTGGATGCTGCCGCGCATCGTCGGTCATGCCAACGCGCTCGATCTCCTGATGTCCGCCCGGCGCGTCAGCAGCGACGAAGCGCTGCGCATCGGCCTGGTCAACCGGCTCTATCCGCCGGACCAGCTGCGCGAGCAGACCTATGCCTATGCGCGCGACCTTGCTGATTTCGTCTCGCCCAGCGCGATTTCCGTGATCAAGCGGCAGCTCTACGACGTGCCGTTCCAGACGCTCGCGGAAGCCACCATCGATGCCAACCGGGAAATGCAGATCGCGCTGAAGGGAAGCGATTTCCGGGAGGGGGTAGCGAGCTTTGTGGAGAAGCGGCCGCCGCGGTTTACGGGGAAGTGAAGGGGGGCGATTACTTGCGGATCCAGCCCGTCGTCGCCCTTCGGGCTATGCCGGGCACCACGCTTCGTCCTTCAGGCTCTGCGCGGCTGCGCCACGCGTAGCCCGAAGGGCGAAGCGTGGTGGAGCCAGGCGGGATCGAACCGCCGACCTCGTCATTGCGAACGACGCGCTCTCCCAGCTGAGCTATGGCCCCGTCGCGGCCGCCTGGGCATGATCTGGGGCGACCGACAATCGGCGCCATTTACAGTCCGGCCCAAGGGCAAGTCAAGAACGGTGCAAGAAACTTGAAACGGTCGATTTTGGCGTCAATTTGCCGGGAACTTCCCTTGTTTGCGGGAGGCTGAACCGATATTTAGCTGATATCCTTCCTCCCGAGCCCCCACCACATGCGCGCCATCCTCGACATCGTCATCATCATTCTCGACCTGTACGTCTGGCTGCTGATTGCATCCGCCATCCTGTCCTGGCTGATCGCCTTCAATGTCGTGAACACGCGCAACCAGTTCGTGGCGGCAGTGGCCGAGTTCCTGTACCGGATCACCGAGCCGGCGCTGGCGCCGATCAGAAGGTTCATGCCCAATCTGGGCGGCCTCGATATCTCGCCGATCATCCTGATCCTGCTCATCATGTTCATTCAGCGGGTGATCGCCTACTACGTCTATCCCAACGTCGTTTGATCGCGGGCGCCGGGAGTTGATGCAGCCTGATGGATCCCTCTGATGGATCCCTGGCGCTATTCCACCGAGGGCATCAGCGTCGCGCTGCGGGTGACGCCGCGCGGGGGCCGCGACGGTATCGACGGGATTGAAACGCTCGCCAACGGCCGGTCGGTCGTCAAGGTTCGCGTTCGCGTCATCGCCGAGGGCGGCGAGGCCAATCGCGCCGTGACCGAATTGCTGGCAAAAGCGCTTGGCGTTCCGAAAGCGAAAGTGAAGATTTTGTCCGGCGTCACGTCGCGGCTGAAGCAGGTCGCGGTGGACGGCGATCCGAAGATCCTCGGCGAAAGGCTGCGCGAGGCAACCGCGGCCAGGCCCGAAAAAACAAAGGATTGAGATGATGGCACGCATCATCGACGGAAAGGTCATCGCCGCGGAACTGCGCGCCCGCGTCGCGGACGAGGTCGCCCGGGTCAAGCGCGAGCATCGGTTTACCCCGGGCCTTGCCGTGGTGCTGGTCGGCAACGACCCCGCCAGCGAGGTTTATGTCCGCAGCAAGCACACGCAGACCCAGGCCGCCGGCATGGCCTCTTTCGAGCACAGGCTGCCGGCCGATGTCGCGCAGGCCGACCTGCTGGCGCTGATCGCAAGGCTCAACGGCGATCCCGCCGTGCACGGC
>DAIMKE010000041.1:0-14655 GCA_036721875.1 Bradyrhizobium sp.
CACCCATTCCAGCGTCGCGAACTCGACGGCCTCGAAGCTGCGCCATGGTCCGCGCCGATGGATCCCCTCGGCCTTGTGGAGACCGTTGATGGTTTCGGTGAGGGCGTTGTCATAGGAATCTCCGACGCTGCCGACAAAAGGCTCGACACCAGCTTCAGCCAGGCGTTCAGTGTATTTGATAGAGACGTATTGGCTGCCCCTATCGCAATGATGCACGAGCCCGCAGCGATGGACCGGTCGGCGTTCGTGCTGGGCCTGCTCCAGCGCATCGAGCACGAAGCCTGCGTACGCCGTGCGGGAGGCCCGCCAGCCCACGATCCTGCGGGCATAGGCGTCGATCACAAAGGCGACGTAGACGAATCCGGTCCAGGTCGCGACATAGGTGAAGCCGGAGAGCCAGAGGACGTTCGGTCTTGGTGCCTTGAACTGGCGATTGACGTGATCCAGCGGGCATGGCGCGGCCTTGTTGCTGATCGTGGTCTTGACGGATTTGCCGCGGATGACCCCTTGCAAACCCATGTCCCGCATCAGTCGCGACACCGTGCAACGGGCAACATCGAAGTCTTCGCGCTTGAGCTGCCGCCAGACCTTGCGCACGCCGTAGACGGAGAAGTTTTGATTGAAGACGCGCCGAACCTCGGTCTTCAGCGCGGCGTCCTGCCTGGCGCGCGCCGACAGCTTGGCGGGATCGCGCCGCCTGGCCACATGGGCGTGGTAGGTCGAGGGGGCGATCGGCAAGACCTTGCAGATCGGCTCGACCCCATGCGCCCCACGATGATCGTCGATGCAGGCGATCATGGCTTGGACCGGCGGTCGAGCTCCGCCATCGCAAAATAGGCGCTTGCCTTGCGCAGGATCTCGTTGGCCTGCCGAAGCTCACGGTTCTCCCGTTCCAGGGCCTTCAGCTTCTCGGCCATCTCAGTCGGGACACCGGCCCGCCGCCCGCTGCCCTGTCGATCTCGGCCTTCTTGACCCGGTCATGCAGCGTTTGCGGTGTGCAGCCGATCTTGGCAGCAATCGAGGTCACTGCCGCCCAGCGCGACGGGTGCTCGCCGGCGTGATCCAGAACCATCCGAACCGCACGGTCCCGGACTTCAGGCGAAAACTTGTTCGTGGTCTTGCTTGTCATGGCTCCATCCTCTCAGGAGTTGGAGCCTCCGGGAAACCCGGGGCGGTTCAGTTCGCCGAACGAGCCGTTTCCACGAAAGTTCGACGGAGCCCTCCGAGGCCTTTATGGTACAGTTCGGCGCGACGCGGTCGAGTCCAGTGATAGCTGCCTGACGCGGTCTTGAAAGGCGTGCGACACTATGCCGAATTGGTGGTGGCAGCCATCGGGTCAAATCGATGCTTACGTTGAAAATTACCCCGGGCAAAGCAATCCGACATTGGCACTGAGAGCGGGGGCTATGACTTGAATCAGAACAGCACGACTGAGACGGGAGTGAATCATGTGTGTGGGAAAGCGCCGGCGCGGCCTGGTCGGCTGCGGCGCATTTGCTACAGCTTCGAGTGTCTCGGCTGGCGAGCCGCCATGACCGAGCTTGCGAACGGGCCAGACTCGCCCGAAGCCGACAAGGAGTTCGATGCGCTTCATGGCACGGACACTGCGGGCTCGGTCGAGCCCGGCGATCTCGGCATCGGCAATGCCGAATCCAGCAGGCTTGCGATTCGTTATCTTCCGTCGCCGTTGCGGGTGACTTCCTGGATGCTTGACCGGATCGGCATAGACCCCCGCGAATATTCGTTCGTCGACCTCGGTTGCGGCAAGGGGCGCGCGCTGCTGGTCGCGGCGCAACGACCGTTTCGCAAGATCGTGGGTGTCGAGATATCGGCCGATCTGGCCGCGATCGCCAGACGCAACATCGGCCGGCTCGGATCGTCGCCGGAACATGACCGCGAGATCACCGTGGAAAACGTCGACGTCCGACAGTTCGTGATGCCTTCCGGCAACCTGTTGATCCACATGTATCACCCGTTCGACCCGGTTATCAGCGCCGCAGTCTTCGCACGCCTCGCCGCGATCGGGGATGAGCCGCCGCGGCGGGTCGTCGTCGCGTACCTGACCTACACCCATTCGGTGCCGGCGGTAACGGAGATGTTCGCGGCGTTTCCCTGGCTATGCCTGCAGCGCTACGAAGAGACGATCCGCGGCCGGTACAACTGGCTCTTCTACGAAGGCACTCCGACCGCGTAGACCGCGACGCATCACGAGTCCGGGGCGGCGCCGGCCCGGCGAGACGCCCCTTCGCGGATCGGACGGCAAGCTAGAGAGCGCCGCAACCCGCCACGGCCGCAGCTAGAACATGCGACTGCTTGAATGCCATCTCGCTGAAGAATTTCTGCGGATAGCGTATGTACTGCCCGACACGCGACGCGACGTCGATGACCGCGGGCAGCGGGTCGTCGGAGTCATGAATTGCATCGACCACGCGGCCCTCGTACGTTTTGCGCCACTCCCGCCATTGAGCAGCCTCCTCTCTGGACATTCTTTTGAACATTTGCTGCGCGGCAACTGACAGGGAAAGCCCAAAGCCATTGCAGAAGGCCAGCGGCGGCTCTTTGTCCCGCGGTGCGGCTCGGTAGATCAACCGCTCCAGTTCATCAGTTGCACCGGTCGCGCCGGCATAGACCATTCCCGGTAGATCCATGCCGCGGGCGATATCGAACGCGAGCTGATTGTAAAATCGTCCATTGAAATCGATCAGCAGCATTCGCTCTTGTGCGACGACGAACTCCAGCTCGAAGGCGCCGTAATATCCAATGCGTTCGCATAGCCGAATCGTCTGCTGGGCAATCTCCGGAATTACCTCGGCTTCCTCAAAGCACACGCCGATGCCGAGGCGGCGCGGAAGTTGGAGTATCTTCATTGCAGCCCGCATGACGACATGCGAGCCGGATACGTCGCGAAATCCCGACAGCGAGTAAATTGCCTTGGCGGACTCAGGATAGTATCGCTGCAACATCGGCATCGCCATTTCGGGAAACCGCTTCGTGAAAGCGTTTCTCAAGCCGAAATGCTTGAACAGCCGGTGGTAAATGCCGCCGCGGTTCATGACGGCGGAATCTATCAGCATTCCCTTCGCCCCGCTGCTGGCGCAAAGTTGCGAGCGCGGCTTGGCAACGATTTGACCTCCGATCTCGCGAACAATTCTGTCCGCATCATCGGCAGATTGCGGAAACCATGTTTCCGGGGTCTCAATGCCGACCGCACGCGCATGTTGGTGAAGCAATCCCTTGTCGAGAATGCACATCATCGTTTCGAGGCTTGGTTGATACAGATCGAAAACAGAACTCAGCTCTTCCCGTCGATCGGCAAGCGCGAAGGAAACGGCATCGCTTGTGGAGTAGATCGCCCGACGGATGCCATCTCGGCCAAGCGTCAGCAGCCAGTCACCCCAATCCTCGGATTCGAAGGGCGGAGAGCTGAGGTAGGATTTCGAATAACGGGAGCGCCGCCCGATACTAAGCAATCCGGTGTCGACAGCTACCACCGGTATGCCCGCGCGACCCAGCGAACGTATGGCCGCGACTGTGCCATAGTAGCTCGCATTGCATAGGACCATGGGAACTCGCACTCGATCGTTATGCCGCATCAGAACTGACCAATCATTGCAAAGCCTGACGCTTTTCGTTGGTCAGAGATTGCTCAATCCGATCCAGAGCTATTATGTCCTCGAACGTCTCCGCGCGGCGCAGAAGATGCACATTCGGGCCATCGACCATCACGATCGCCGGACGAGGAAAAGAGAAGGAAGTTGCGAACGGCACGAAGTATGCCCCGGCGTCCATGATAGCAAGAGCGTCACCGACCACCAGCTCCGGTAGAAGGGCCGACCACGACAGTACATCACCCGGACTGCAGATAGGACCGGCAAGGCGGTATGTCAGGACACGCTCGTGGTGCATCCGGGATGCAGGAAAGATGTAGTGAAACTCGGATCGCGCGGATTCGGCAAGATTGATCCCCGCATCGAGAATGGCCCAGCCGGGCTTGGGATCGCTCGCGTTGAGCGATAATACGCTGGCGATGAGGATCTGGGCGTCGCCGGTCATCGCGCGCCCCGGCTCGAAGAATATCCTCGGACATGGTCTGGCCGTCGCGGCGTAATTCGTCTCCACCTTTTCGACCACACACCGCACGTACTCGCGGATGCCGATTGTGGCGTCGGGTGCGGGGGGCGGAACGGGTGCCTGGAACGCGATGGAAAGTCTTCGATCGACCTCGGATATCCCGGCCACAGTAGGTGTCGCAAGGCTTCCCCCGAAATCGAGAATAGCCAATTCGACGCCCAGCTCCGCTTTCACCCGGTCGGCGAGTGCCAACACCTCATCGACAAATTCAACTACCTGCTGCTCGCTGCGCAGCATGCCGCCCACATGGCAGTGGATCGCGGTGAGCTGCAGCGCGCCACTTTCGTGTACCTGCTTGATGGCAGCAAACGCTTCACCCTGGCCGATGGACAGCCCGAACTGCCCGCTCCATCCTGAAGAGGCGGCGACGCGTACACCGATACGAGGCCGTTTGCCGATTGCACGTGCGGCTGAAGCGACGACGTCAATCTCCTCGCGGTGGTTGACGTTAAGCAGAAGCAGATCCAGCGCAACCGCATCACGAATGGCGGCGATCGATTTCGCCGGACCGTTGAAGACGATGCGATCGGGCGGCACACCGAGTTTCAAGGCCAGCCACAGTTCATACTCGGAAATGACCTCCGCTCCGATGCCGAGGCTGTGCAGCAGTTGAAGGACGCCGGGGACGGGATTGCTCTTGTAGGAATAGTAGATTTCTGCGCGTGTGCGGCCCGCCTCGTTGACCGCGAGAAACTCTGACACATTCTCCCGCAGCCGCCGGGCCAGCACGACATGCAGCGGTGAACCCCATGTCTCACGCAGGGACGCCAAGCTGACGCCATCGTAAGCAAGATGTCCTGACGGCGTCACGGTCAGTCCCCAGTGCGCAGGCGTCACCTCGTGCCCACCAGACCGGTAATGGCGAACGGCAGGTCCCAAAAGCTGCCTCATTCGCTTCTTTGCCCTCCTCAACATTGGATCGCAGACCTTCTGGCTCTCGGTATCTCCAGGGGAAGAACCCTGGGAGCCTGAGTGGCACGCGAGTTCATCCGTGTCTTGTGATGAAAGATCTTTAACAAGGCTTGAATCGCATAGCCTTCGCCCTCGCGCGCATTAACCAAGAACGGCTTACAGTTATAGACGGATAATCGACGAGCGCGTGCCGAAGCGCAGCGAAAAGCGAGGCCTGATTTGCGCGGGACGCCCGTCGAGTCCGAGCCGGGCTGGAACGTGAGGCGCTCAAGTGCTCGCGCCTCCAGGCGACAATGCACGGATTTATTGCGGCTATTCGTCGTTGGGTGCCTTCTAGGACGATAAGTCCCGGAACGCGCGCCAGTCACCCTTGATCGCCTCGAAACCCAAAAGTCTTTCGCGCTGCGCGGGCGAGAGGCTGGCAACGAATGCCTACCGCTGGAGCCATTCGTCCAAAAAAATGCTGTAAACCCGATCATAAGACATATAGCAAGGCCACTAGGCAAAAACTGCCTAAAACATACGCTATTCTTGCCAAACGTGTGACATCGTAGCACACTTGCCTGGAACTTGCGAAGATTGTGGGCAGATTTCGCGAGAGGGCCTAGCGGCAAACTGTCTCAGTCAAAGGGCCAACACAGGCCGGCGCCTTTTGGCAAGGCTCGTGCGGGCGGCCGGCCAGCTCGGCAAACGTGATCGCCGAAGATCGTCCGCGCTGGGTCGACATGATCCACGCCGCGCCATCGCCCCTCAACCAAGCGCTGCGTCTCGTTGTCCGTAAGTGAAAAGGTGATTTGGGCAAGTCTCGCTGGCTTTGCTTCTCTCCTGAGACACCATACTCGGGAAATGAAGTTCCGGTTGCGGAACGCGTCATCGATCGACCGTTGCTGAAAACCGATTGGCCGATTTATCCGCACTTGAACATTCAAATTACGGCCGTCATACCCCTGTTGCCATGACTGGGGACGGACCAGGCGGCCTCGGTGTGGCGACCTCACACTGAGGCCGATTTACGCAGGTGTTGATACGTTCACATGGAGCAGCGCAAGTCACGGCGGGTCGTATTCGAGCGTGGCTATGACGCTCACATGATGGCGATCGACGGAAACTTGGCGCCGATCCTGCGTCATCGAGGAAGTGTCGGATACCGGCGGAAACTCTCCGTCGAGAGTTCGATCAAAGGGCTACCGCTCAAGGAATTCTTTCTGCTGTTGTCGTCCAACGGGATTGGCATTTCGACGCTGTGAGCTCGCCTGGGTGAACGGCGAAAAGCTCGGCGTCACGTTCAAAAGGCCGTCGGACAAGAAGGCCAAAAGTCCGCGGTAGCCGACCTCGTGATCCGCGGCCGTCACTAGGGCAGCCTCGTCAATGAATAATTAATCTTGGCGAGGCAGCCTATCCCAGCGGACCTTGTGATGATTGCCGCGCGACAAGGTCTGATTCTCATGACGAGATGCTTCGCCCTGGCATCAGGTCTGCTGGTGCTCTTCGTATGTAGTTCAAGTCAGCCGGTCCAGATCGCGCAAGCTCGCGTTTTGGCCGGGAGTGGCTCCGACCGTCCGTCCACAGTGAAACGAACGCAGGCGACATCGGAAAAACCAATACCCGCCAACCAAAATGCGCAGGCCAGGCTGGCAGCGTTGCGTGCGCACTCTCGGGAATGGTGGACGGTCCTCAGTGAGATCGAGGCCGAGGAAAATGCGAGGCTCGCGAGAGTGTTGGTCATCTGCAAGGGCTGCTTCGACTCGATCGCTGACGACCGTTCGGATCAATCAAATAGGTAGCGCATTTTTGGAGCGTTCGAGATCTGCATCTCGTGCAGTGCCATGGCATGCAAATTCCCGCCATCGATAGGCTTTGTTGTCGTCGCAAATTGACCGATGTGCCCTTCGATTGCAGTTGCAGGGATTTCCTTCGCCGTTAAGGTAATCGTCGCCGCGGTGTGATCGTCGATGCCGCCCTGCACAAAAAAATGGCAGGGGCAATGTCCCTGAGTATACAGTCCCGCAATGTCGCCTGACCTCACCAGGCGGCGACTGGATCTTGGCGACCATCGCATCGAAGTCGATGAGCTTGCTGAAGAACGCGCTCCCGGCGCCCACGTACTCGCGAGCGCAACTGGTCCCGTAAGGGGCGCTCATGCCGCGCGAGGTCCCGTATTATTGCCGATGCCGGTTCAGGTCCCTGAGCTGGTGAATTTAGCGGCGGTTACCTGCATTTCGACGGGTAGAATTTCCGCCCTTGTCAGCCACGCATTGCCGGGCTGGTCGCGGAACAACGAGGCGACAAATTACGGCGCACGTTTAGGAGACTAACCACGGAGCCGCCACCTTCTCGATATGGAGGCGCCATTTTCTTCGTGGCGAATCCTCGCTTCGATTGGGGAGCAGGGTTGATGCAATCTTTCTTGCAGTTGCTCTTGTCGGATCCGGCGTGGATCAAGACAGGGCTCAGGGTTGTTCATTTATGCGGGCTCGTACTCGGCGTTGGCGCGGCTACGCTGTTGGACCTCATTATCGCGCGCTTTATCTTGATGCGCGGCATCTCCAACGAGCACGTCTATGTCGTGGATTTTTCGTCCAAGATTGTAACGATCGGTCTGGTTCTTCTTTGGGTTTCAGGAATTGGGTTTTTGGTTCACTACGGATTCTTCGAGCCCGCGAAGCTCGAGAACCCCAAGGTCTGGGCCAAGATCGCGATCGTGGGTGTGCTCAGCCTCAACGGTCTTCTGGTGCATCACTTTGTGCTGCCCCGAATTCGTGACCAGGTTGGAAAACGTCTGCTGGACGGACTGTCCCCGTTTGATTGTTCGCTCGTGCTATTTGCTGGCACAGTTTCAGTAATCTCTTGGTATGTGCCGTTGATACTCGGGGCAATTCCGCAGCTCAATTTTGTCGTTCCTGCCGAGGTGATCTTGAGCAGTTATGCCCTGCTGTTGATTGCCGTGAATACGGTCATACAGGGGGCTATCGTCTTCTTCTTGCGCGGATATTCAATTCCCGCCATTTCGGAACGGCGCAAGATGAACATATTGCGCGGATCGTTTGCGCTTGCGCTCGGATCGGTTTGCGTTTCGCTGTTCATGATCAAGACCACTGATCACGGCACGGCGTTTGTGGAGCCGGCAACGAGATCTCTCGCTGATGAACCGAACGTGGCCTTGGCGTCCAAGGAAGCAGATTCGGAGCGCGCCCCGTCGCGAGGCGACAATGAAGGCAGTGGTCCCCGGCTTGGGTTGGAGCAATGGCATGCGGGAGCTCCCAGAGATGTAGTGGTCGCTGCTGCTGTAGGGCAGAGCGAAGAAAAAGTTGTTGAGCGAGCCGTATTGGTCAAATCCAACAACGCGCCGGAGCAAGGGTTGTTGAATCGTACTGCAAGCGCGGAAAGCTTTGCCAGTCTTCCGAAAGGCTCCAGCGGAACCAGTCCGCCGCAATTTAAGAGCGGCTTTGTTGGTTCATGGGCAGCTGATGCCCGCGCTTGCGCGGCTCGTCCGGGGACGGGCAGTGATATTCGGACCGTTATCGGTGAGCGGGGTGCTCGGGCTGGACCGAACAGTTGCGCATTCAAGGAAAAGAAGCAGATAGGAAATTCTGAATGGGAAATGAAGGCGCTGTGTGCAGACGGATCGGAGCGCTGGGAATCAACTGTTCGTCTCTCTCTTTCAAAGAACAAGCTGAAGTGGTCGGGCCAGCGAGGGACCCAAACCTATGTCAAGTGCACATGACATAGTGTCCGCGTAGCGGGACGACGAGATCGGTGCCGCAATCCGGCATAGCTTCAGTATTGGTCGATCGGGAATCCGTTCGAGCTTCGATCGACGCTGGCCAATGTGATCAAACAAGCAAAGGGCTACCGTGGCGGCGGGGATATGTCCGCCCTAACGCAGGTTGGCCTGCGGACCCTTCTCCAGACCGGGCGGATTTGCTGCCGGCGCTTCATTGGCCGACTTCCGTGGTCCTGAATAGTCCAGGTCCATGCCGTTCACTTGGCATGAAAGTGTGCTTATTCCGGTCGTGAGGCTAAAGCCGTTAGCCTGTGGAATCTGCGCAGTCGAAAACTGGTAAAATACGCCGAAAGCTCTCTGGTCGCCGCCGAGAGCGATGCTCCCCAATTGGAGGGTGAGCTTGTTGACGCTGGAGGCGCCGCCTGATCCGGGGCAAGTGAACGAGCACGCCTTTCCGCCGGTGCAGGAATATTGCCATTCGAACGCGACTTCTGATGCGCCGAGACGTGGGTCCTCCGAGCGCTTTCCATCCTGGGCGCTTACTGATTGCCCCAAGGAGCCGCCGACCAGCACGATCCAGCCCAAAGCCAGCGCGTGAAAACTCTTCGATGTCCTATACATACGGATACTCACAAAGCCGTTTTCAACTGCCCTCAGTTTACTGGGGAATACCGATGATTGGCAATCGCCCAGCGAAATGCAATTGTACGTGATGTTAACCTTGAATGGGTCCGATCGGGGACGCGGCACCGCAACAATTGCCTTGAGCCCCCGCCTTCAGCTTACGAGGCGCTCAAAGCAAAGGGGGTGTCGAGTTGTGCCGGGAGCGATGGCCATCCCGGACGATGTTGGCTCGATGACCGACGTGGATGGTCGGAGGATTTGTCCTGCAATCATATTTCAGGCACCAAACCAACACAGGTTTGCCGCGCGACATGTCCTATTTTCGCCTTTCGTACGGCCTACCGGTTCCAACCGTATCGTAGTCGATTGGCGTGCCTCGATAACGGAACGCAAATTCAGGAAATTTCATCGCGGGAAATCGGGCGCTGACGATTTCTGGGATGTCGTCGATATAACCTCGGCCTGCACCGGTCCAATGCCACAGTTCCGTTACCGAGCCGTCACTCACGCTGGAGAAATCATCGTCGGCGAAGTCGATGCGTCGTCGCGTGAGGAGGTGGTGCGGCGCATCGAATATCTGGGGCACCTGCCGATCGATGCCGAGGTTGTGTCGACGGGCCTCCTGAACCGCAGCCATCGGCGCGCCGGAAAGCCGCCGCGATCTCGCGACGTTTCCATTTTTCTGCGCCAACTCGCACTTCTGATCGGCGCCGGGTTGACCCTCGAAGCGGCGCTCCAAACACTCGGCGAAGACACCAGCAAGGCATTGGCGGGCTTTGCCAACGGGCTGCGTGCGTCGATATCCGCGGGCGAAAGTTTCGCAGAGGCGCTGGAACGCCATCCCTCCATCATTGATCCGGCGTATGTCGCGATGGTACGGGTGGGCGAAGCGTCGGGCAAACTCGAGGTGGTGTTGCGTGCGATCGTCGAGGATCGAACGCGGCGGGAGTTGATGACTGACCGGATCAATTCGGCGATCCGCTATCCATTGTTTCTGATCGGCACCGCCACGATCATTCTTCTGTTCTTCCTGATCTATGTGGTCCCGCAGTTCGAACCGGTGTTCAAGGACCTTGGCGGGCGTCTCAACTCGGGCGCGGCGGTGATTGTGGCGGCTTCCATTTGGCTGCGCGCCAATCTCGACCTGTTTTTGGGGATGTGTCTGTTTCTGGTTATCGGCGCCTGGCTGGTGTTGAGCAGGCGAGAATGGCGGGCGCGGATCGTCGCGGCCATCGCAAGGCTGCCGGGAATTTCGGGGCCGGTTGGTGACCGGCGGACGGCACGGGTCGTTGGAACGCTCGGTCTTCTGCTGGAGAATGGCGTACCGCTTCCGACCGCGCTGAAAATTCTTCGCGATGTCCTGACCGAGCCGGAGTACGTCGCCGCGGTGGACCGCGTGCACGAGCAGGTGCGAAACGGCCGAAATTTCGCCGATGCCCTGGCGGAAACCAATCTGCTGCCGCCGCTGGCGGTAAGAATGCTGCGGGTCGGGGATCAGGTGGGAGACCTCGCCTCCATCGTGCGTCAGGCGTCGCATTTCTACGAGCACAAGCTCGGCCTCGGCCTCGACAGGCTGATGGGCGCGATCGGACCCGCCACGATTGTCGTTGTCAGTGTTGTCATCGGTACGCTGATCGTGTCGATCATGAGCGCGCTCCTCGGTATCACGGAACTGGCACAATGATCGGGATCGCCGGGATGGATCTGCCTGTGCAGCCGGGACCTCGAACGCAGTCTGCCGATCCACGCGCGGGGTTCACCCTGATTGAGGTAGTGGCCGTGATGCTGATCATCGCGTTGGTCGCGTCGCTTGCGGTCACGATGATGCCCAACACCGGACGAGGCGGCTTGAAGGCTCTCACGCTCGAAGCCGCCGCGCTACTTCGGCGCGAGCGTCTCGGTGCAGTCCTGACCGGACGCGACCGCCAGGTATCTCTCGACGGCGAGCGTCGTGTTCTGGTCGGCGACGGTGGCGATGCGCTCGCCATTCCGCGCGACGTTGCGGTCGACATCCTGGGTATCGATGCGTTGTGGTCCGGACGTCAGGCCGTCGTTCGTTTCACTCCGGACGGCGCCTCTACCGGAGCGGTGTTGAAATTATCTCGTGAGAATGCCGAATATGAAATTCGCGTCAATTGGTATACCGGAGGCGTCGCGATCGCACCGTGACGGCGGCAGGCAGGCGGGTTTCAGCCTTCTTGAGGCTCTGGTGTCGTTAGCAGTGGTGCTTGCCTTTGCAGGGGTGCTCGGTCCGCACCTGTCGCAGGCGCGTCGCATCATGGCCGATGCCGACGGCCGCGTCGCCGCGCAAGTTCTGCTGCGCTCGCTGCTCGACGCTCCCTTCGATCGTTCCGGCCAGGCCAACCTTTCGCGGGACGGCGAAACCGCCGGACTGCGATGGCGTGTCGCCTCCGAGCCAATTGCCACCACTCCAGGCATCACTGCTGCGCCGCGCGCTGCCGACCGACCCAACTGGCAGGCCGTTCGTGTGATGGCAAGTGTGACGTGGGGCGCCGATCAGGTCATCGCAGCGGAAACGATACGGCTCCGCCGAGCGCCGGGGCGATGAAAATGCAGCGGACCCGAACGCGCGGCGGATGTGATGGCTTCACCCTGATAGAAGTTCTCGCTGCGCTTGCAATCGCCTCCGTTATCATCATGGCGAGCGCCGCGCTGGTACACAATGTTGCGCTTTTCTTTGACCGTGGAACGCGGGGCGTGACCGAAGCCGAACGCCTGATGCTCGCAGTAGAGCGTTTGGCGGGTGATTTCAGCTCGGCCCGCTTCGTGTCGCAGAAGGCCGAGGTGGGGGCGGGCGGCGCGGCCTTCGCAGGCGAGCCGGCCGGCATCGTCTTGGTCGGAGCAGGTCGGGCGGCATCGGGATCGCTCGACGACGATCTCATCAGTTTGGCAGTTGAGCAGGAAGGTGAGATCAGCCGTTTGGTGAGACGTCGGGCGACCTGGCCTGGACCCCGCGCGCGCCTCGAGGATGTGGCGGCGAAAGATCCCGTCGTTCTGATCGAGGGCAAGGTCGACATTTCATTCGTATTCGGGCGTTTCGCGAAGGACGGCGCCCTCGCATGGTCCGCGAACTGGTCCGGCGAAAAGGCGTTGCCCCAATATATCCGGCTCAATCTGCGCGACCGGGCCACGGGCGCCAATCCGATCGGCGAAGCCGATTTCGTGATCCGCGCCAATGCTCCCGCGTCATGCGGGCAGGCGGACGCGGCGGTCGGCTGTCTGTCCGTGGCGACTTCGACACCGAGCAACCAGAGCAATGCGCCCGAGCCGAAAAGGCAGGTGCGATGAAACGCAGCGATCCGCGCAGCGGAGTGATCCTGGTGACCGTGCTGTGGTCGATTGCGCTGCTGTCGGCACTTGCGATGTCAGCGTCGGTCACCTTCCGCGGATTCGCGGGCGTCATGGCGGTAGAGCGCAACCGCGTGCAGGGCGACGCGCTGCTGTCGGCCGGGCTCGAGACGGCTGCCGGCATTATCACCGCCTTGGGCGATGCGCCGCTTCCGGATGTGGAGGAGAGAGTCAACCTTGCCACCGGTTCGGTCCGCACGCGCCTCAGCGATGAGGGCGGCCGCATTGACATCGGCAAGGCGCCTGCCGAAGTTCTCGCGGCGATGTTGCGCTCGGTGGGCGCTTCGGAGTCGGCGGCGAAGGACGTCGCCCAGCGCATCGTTGAACGACGCTACCCCAACAACGCGGCTCGGCCGAACACCGAGCTTCGCCCGGCCGGTGGCGCCGCAGCGACGCCGGGAACGGGACAGCCATTGACGCCAGAAACGGCGCAGCCGTTTTCCGACTTGCGGCAGCTGCAACTCGTTCCCGGAATGCGCCCGGAGTGGGTGGCAGCCATTGCGCCGCTTGCAACTGTATTCGGTGGCGAAACCATTAATCCGCTCACCGCGCCACCGGGCGTCATCGCGGCACTTCCGGGGATTGCGAAAGCGCAGGCTGACGCGTTTGTCAGGGCGCGCCGAAGCTCTTCGGTGGATGTCGACCGCTTGATGCGGCTGGTCGAGCCGGCGCGACGATTTCTGGTGGTCAAGCCGGTACGCGTCGTGTCGGTAGAACTCATGGCCGAACTTGCAAACGGCTATTCCGTCGGCGCCCGATCGGTGATCGTGGCACTGCCTCAGGATAGTCTACCTTATCGCGTACTTGTCTGGACCCCGGTGCCATCCCCGAGGCTCCTTTAGGGGGCGTCCGAAAGCAAAGGCGGAATCATGCGCATCGGCGCTATCTGGAAAAAATGGATCGAAATCCTTGCTGCGCTGTATCTGTCCTGGCGTGAAAGCGGGCGCGAACGCCGTTCGCTGATTGTCGCGAGCGAGAACGGTAATGTCGTTGTTCGGCGAGCCGAGGCGACCCGAGATGCGATGCTGCGGGACGCTCAGGCAGGAGACATTCTCGCGGTCCTGTCACCGGGAGCGGAAGTTTCGGCAGACGTGCAGCGCGCGGCTCACAGCAATTTCGTCGTTCTCGAGTTTCCCGCCGACAAGGTTTTCGTCCGCCGGATCACTGTGCCGGCGCAGGCGCGCCAGTTCCTCGCCGGAGTCATTCGCAACCAGATCGAGCGCCTGTCGCCCTGGCCTGCCAGCGACGTCGTGTACGGGTTCGCGGTCGAAGCAGGCGCAGCGGATGCTGCGGGCGTCGAGGTGCGAATTGTGATGGCGGCGCGCAGCGATGTCGATACGGCGCGGCAAGATCTGGCCGGGCTGGGTTTGTCGGTCGATCGGGTCGTGGCTCGTGACCCGGACAGCGAGGCCGCCGGTTCGGTCACATTGTGGTCGCGGCTCGCAGATACGTCGCGTGAGAATGCTGGCGGCGTTTCCCGGAAAATCGGTATCGGCATCGCGGCCTCGGTGACGGCGAGTGTGGTTCTGAGCGTGTGGGCGTTGGCATCGGCGGCCTCCATTCGCGATGAGAACGAGGGGATGGCCGCCCGCTCCAAGGTCCTGCAGCGGCAGGTTCAAACCGGGCGTACGGCATCCTCGATGGGATCGATGCCGCCGGCAGAACGGGCGTGGGCCTCAAAGGAAATGTCGACATCCAGCGTGATTGTGATGGAGGCGTTGTCGCGGGCTCTGCCCGATTCCGCCTATGTCACCGAAATTCGCCTGGAAAAGGAAAACCTCAGGATTGTCGGACTGGCCGATGATGCTCCCGGATTGCTCGCGCCGCTCGAGAAATCCAGGCACATGACCGACGTGCGATTCTTTGCCCCGACGGCGCGAGGGCCGGACGGCAAA
>DAIMKE010000042.1:0-14547 GCA_036721875.1 Bradyrhizobium sp.
GTGCGGTGGCGATGATCGTGAGCGAACCACCCTCCTCGATGTTTCGCGCGGCACCGAAAAATCGCTTCGGCCGCTGCAGCGCGTTGGCGTCGACACCGCCGGTCAGCACCTTGCCGGATGACGGCACCACGGTGTTGTAGGCGCGGCCCAGACGCGTGATCGAGTCCAGAAGGATCACCACGTCGCGGCCGTGCTCGACGAGCCGCTTGGCTTTCTCGATCACCATCTCGGCGACCTGAACGTGACGCACCGCTGGCTCATCGAACGTCGACGAGACGACTTCGCCCTTCACCGAGCGCTGCATGTCCGTGACTTCTTCCGGACGTTCGTCGATCAGAAGAACGATCAGATAGCACTCTGGATGATTGGCAGTGATCGAGTGCGCGATATTCTGCATCAGCACCGTCTTGCCGGTGCGCGGCGGCGCCACGATCAGCGCGCGCTGGCCTTTGCCGATGGGAGCGACGATGTCGATCACCCTTGCAGAAAGGTCTTTGCGCGTCGGGTCTTCGAGTTCGAGGCGAAAGCGCTGGTCCGGAAACAGCGGCGTGAGGTTGTCGAAATTGACCTTGTGCTTGGACTTTTCCGGATCCTCGAAATTGAGGGTGTTGACCTTGAGCAGCGCGAAGTAGCGTTCGCCTTCCTTGGGGCTGCGGATGTGGCCTTCGATGGTGTCGCCGGTGCGGAGACCGAAGCGGCGGATCTGCGATGGCGAGACATAGATGTCGTCCGGGCCCGGCAGGTAGTTGGCGTCGGGCGAACGAAGAAAGCCGAAGCCGTCGGAGAGAACCTCGACGACGCCTTCGCCGATAATGTCGGTTTCCTGAATCGCGAGTTGCTTGAGGATGGCGAACATCAGCTCCTGCTTGCGCATGGTGCTGGCATTTTCGACCCCGTTCTCTTCCGCGAACGAGACGAGCTCGGCCGGCGTTTTCGATTTGAGGTCCTGGAGTTTCATTTCCCGCATTGGGGTGGTCCTGTGGAGTGTTCTTTAGAGAAGGGGATGCGAGGTGGCTTAAGGAAAAAGCGGACACGAAAAATGGAAGGTCCGCAGGTCTAAGCAAGGAAAGCGCCGGGTGAGGCTTCAAACCTGATGCGGCGGCCGGTCCAATGAAGGAGCCGGAACGCAACCACATCCGCCTGCGTGGGGTGGGATTTCGACAATATAGAAAATCGCTTGGCGCTTCGCAAGCAGATGCGAAGTGCGATCATTGACCAAAGCTCAAGCCCTAGAACGGCTTCACGATCACCATGACCACGATGAGGATCATCAGGGCAGTGGGTACCTCATTGATAATACGGTAGAATTTATGGCTTCGGGTATTCCGGTCGGCGGCGAAATCCTTGACCCAGCGGGAAAAAAAGCCGTGGACGCCGGACAGGATCAGCACCAGCGTCAATTTGGCGTGGAACCAGCCGGACGCGTACCAGTGACCGGCCCAGGCGAGGTAAAGCCCGGCCAGCCAGGTGACGATCATCGCCGGATTGATGATTGCCTTCAGCAGGCGCCATTCCATCACCTTGAAGGTCTCGGACTGCTTCGATCCGACCTCTGCATCGCAGTGGTAAACGAACAGCCGCGGCAGATAGAGCATGCCGGCCATCCAGGAAATCACGGCAATCACATGCAGCGCCTTGATCCACGGATATGCCGTAACGGTGATCCATTCGTACATCGCAGTCGCTCGACCTTGCTCGTCGCTGGAACGCTTCGGATGCTCGCAGCGTTGCCAGGAAGCGTGGCCGGCGAGGGGAGGCAAGACATATCCGCAAAGCTCCGCTTCTCTAAACTAATAATTTTAGAATCTTAGGTTTGAGTCTAAGTGACCGTGATTATGACTCACACAAAACGATCCCGCATGTTTGCGAGGCTTGTTCACAACCGTCCCCGATCCTGGCCGAACCCTGCATCGCTCCGATTACGCGTCGCGCATCAATCGCTTGCGCCGTTTCGTGAGCAGCTTATGAAGAGACAAATCCACACCTTCCCACTATCATGATGAAGGGCTGGCGGACTTGTCCTCGCGCGAGGCCCTGTGAAGAAAAGTCCGGGTTATCCCTGACGGGGTGAGCCAAGGCCGGATATCATGGTTAAGCTCCACAGGGATTCACAGGATACACAGGGGTTCTGGTGCCCACGACCGGCAACTATTTTCATCTTCATCTGGTGTCCGACTCGACCGGCGAGACCTTGATCACGGTGGCGCGCGCGGTCGCTGCGCAATACGCCAATGTGACGGCGGTCGAACATGTCTATCCGTTGGTGCGCAGCCAGAAGCAGCTCGATCGCGTGCTCGCCGAGATCGAGGAGGCGCCTGGCATCGTGCTGTTCACGCTGCTCGAAAAGGATCTGGTCGGCCGGCTGGAGAACAAGTGCAGGGAGATCAACATCCCGAGCCTGTCGATCATCGGCCCGGTGATGCAGTTGTTCGAGGCCTATCTCGGCGCGGCCACGACAGGGCGGGTCGGCGCCCAGCACGTTCTCAATGCAGAATATTTCAAGCGCATCGACGCCTTGAACTACACCATGATGCATGATGACGGCCAGCACGTCGAAGGCCTGGAAGATGCGGATGTGGTTCTGGTCGGCGTCTCCCGCACGTCGAAGACACCGACCTCAATCTATCTCGCCAACCGCGGCGTGCGTACCGCGAACGTGCCGCTGGTGCCGGGCATTCCGCTGCCGCATCAATTGGAGACACTGAAGAAGCCGCTCGTGGTCAGTCTGCATGCGACGCCGGAGCGGTTGATCCAGGTGCGCCAGAACCGTTTGCTGAGCATGGGCTCCGATACCGGCAATGATGACTATATCGATCGCCAGGCGGTGGCGGATGAAGTGGCCCATGCGCGCCGCTTGAGTGCCAAGTTCAGCTGGGCGCAGCTCGACGTGACGCGTCGTTCGATCGAGGAAACCGCGGCAGCCGTGCTGAAACTGTTCTCCGACCGCCAGCGCCAGCGGCTCCCCGAATGAAGCTCTCGCGATGACCATCTGGCGTGGAAAACATCCGCTGATTCTGGCCTCAAAGAGTAGCGCTCGGCAGTCGCTGCTCGCCAATGCGGCGATTCCGTTCGATGCGATGCCTGCCGATGTCGATGAACGCGCGTTGCAGAAAAACTCCGGACTTTCGTCGCCGGGCGAGATCGCAGGCCTGCTGGCGCGCGAGAAGGCGCTGTTCGTGTCATCGAACAATCCCGGACGTCACGTCGTCGGTGCCGATCAGACGCTGGCGCTCGGAGCACGATTGTTCAGCAAGCCCGCCGGGCGCGCGCAGGCCGCGGATCAATTGCGGCTGCTTGCCGGCGGCACGCATGAACTGCATTCCGCCATTGCCGTTGCATGCGACGGCAAGGTCCTGTTTGCCGATGTCAGCGTCGCACGAATGACGATGCGACGCCTGAGCGAAAGCCAGATTGAAGCCTATCTGGACCAGGCCGGGGAGGCGGTAACGACTAGTGTCGGCGCCTACCAGCTCGAAGGGCTCGGGGTGCATTTGTTCGAGCGCATCGAGGGCGACCATTTCACCATTCTCGGCCTGCCGCTCCTGCCGCTGCTTGCATTCCTGCGGGAGCAGGGGCTACTCGGTATCTGAAACGATGCGCAGAAAAATGCTGATTCCAAAATGCTAATTCTTGGTCTCACCGGCTCGATCGGCATGGGCAAGTCCACGACGGGAAAACTGTTCGTGGAGGCCGGCGTGCCGCTCTATGACGCCGATGCGGAAGTTCACAAGCTTTACGAGGGGGCAGCGGCCCCGGCGATCGAGGCGGCCTTTCCCGGTACGACGTCGAATGGAAGGGTGGATCGGCAGAAGCTCAGCGAGCGCGTGGTGCACGATCCCGCGGCGATGAAGCAGCTCGAGCAGATCGTCCATCCCATGCTCGGCGCCGGCCGGCAAAAATTCTTCGAGGATGCCGAACGCGCCGGCGCTCCCGTCGTCGTGGTCGACGTTCCCTTGCTGTATGAAACTGGCGGCGAAAAACGCGTCGACGCGGTGGTGGTGGTGACGACGTCGCCGGAACTGCAGCGGGAGCGCGTGCTGGCGCGCGGCACGATGGATGCCGCAAAACTGGATTCCATCATTGCGCGGCAGACACCGGACGCCGAAAAGCGCAAGCGGGCCGATTTCGTCGTGGATACCTCGAACGGCCTCGACCCGGTGCGTGCGCAAATCAAGGACATTCTGGCCGAGGTCGTTAAGATGCCGCAGCGGCGGACCTGATTCGCCGAGCTTCCGGTTCACTTAAACTCTCATGCGCGAAATCGTTCTCGATACCGAAACCACCGGCCTCGATCCGCTCCGCGGCGACCGGCTCGTCGAAATCGGCTGCATCGAGATATTCAACCGCATGCCGACCGGGCAGACCTTTCACCGCTACATCAACCCCGAGCGCGACATGCCGGCGGAAGCGTTTGCCGTGCACGGCCTGTCCAGCGAATTTCTCGCCAGCAAGCCGCTGTTCACGGACGTGGTGGAAGAGTTCCTGGAATTCATCGGCGACGCGCCGCTCGTGATTCACAACGCGTCGTTCGACGTCAGCTTCATCAACGCCGAACTCGACCGCATCAAGCGGCAGCCGATCTTGCGCGAGCGGCTGGTCGATACGCTTCTATTGGCCCGTCGCAAGCATCCGGGCGTGTCGAACCGGTTGGACGATCTCTGCTCGCGCTACTCGATCGACAATTCCCGCCGCACCAAGCACGGCGCGCTGCTCGACGCTGAACTTCTCGCCGAGGTCTATATCGACCTGATCGGGGCGCGGCAGTCGCAACTGATCCTGGCTTCGGAAACCCGTGCAGCGCACGCCGGCGGATTTGGCGAAACGCCGCGGCGGCAGCGGGAAGTGCCGCTGGCCACCCGGGTCACCGAGGACGACCGCGCGGCACACCGCGCCTTCATCGCCACGCTGGGCGACAAGCCGATCTGGAACGATTTTCTGCCGCCTGGTCCGTAGGATGGGTAGAGCGGAAGCGAAACCCATCAAATCCTTGCGCGGTAGCATGATGGGTTTCGCTTTCGCTCTACCCATCCTACAAAAGCGAGAAAGCTGCTCCGGATTTGGCCCCACGCTACTTTGCATGGGGTTGTTTTCGCATTTTTTGTATACGCGCCCGGTGTCCGCCTGCTTCAGCTCGGCTTCGCGCCCGAAGCGACCTGCGCAGCAGCCTGCCGTTCCATGTTCTGGCGGTACAGGCCGACGAAATCGACGGGGTCCAGCATCAGGGGCGGGAAGCCGCCGTCGCGCACCGCGGTCGCAATGATTTCGCGGGCGAACGGGAACAGCAGCCGCGGGCATTCGATCATGACCAGCGGATGCAGGTTTTCCTGCGGCACATTGACGATGCGGAACACGCCGGCGTAGGCGAGTTCGAAGCTGAACATCAGCTTGCCGGTATTTTCGGCCTTGCCCTCGATCGAAAGCGTCACTTCGAACTTGTTTTCCGCCAGATTGTTGGCGGCAACGTTGATCTGGATATTGATGTTCGGCTGCTGCTGCTGCGGCGCCAGCGAGGAGGGGGCGTTCGGATTCTCGAACGACAGATCCTTGGTGTACTGCGCCAGAACATTGAGCTGGGGAGGCGCCTGTTCGGGAGGCGCGCCGTTGCCGTTGGTCATGAAACTTTCTCCTGAAGCTTGGCGAGCGCAGCGCGGATTTCGTCTGAATTCGCTCGATGGACCGAAAAGCCTTTTCCGGGCGAGTGGCTATCATAGCCCCGCCTCGTTCCACAAGGACGACGGGGGGTTGCGCCGTACCGGAGCGGCTCCGAAATGTGGCGGATATGCCCAATATCATCCCGCCGGGCGCCAGAAACTTACTCTAAATTATTGAAGATGCGTGATTTCCGGACAGGATCGGGTTTCCCCTTAGCCCCAAAACGCGCTACAATTCACCCGCGCCAAAACGCGCCATTGGCCGGGCGCAGTTTCATGCCTACATGCTCAAGACTCAAATCGGTGATTTAGTCTATCTACCGTTCCCGGGAAAATTCGAAGTAGGCTTCCTCCCAGGGAACGCGCGACCGTCGGGCCCGTTGCCGGCGTTAGAACCAGAAAGCGAATACGACGTGGATATTTACACCATCATCTTCCTGGCGCTGGCGGTCTTCATCTTCCTGCGCCTGCGCAGCGTCCTCGGACAGCGAACCGGGAGCGAACGGCCGCCCTATGATCGCGCCGCGCCGAACGTCCTGCAGCGTTCGCAGGACAATAACAATGTCGTTCCGATGCCGGGCACGGTGATCGACCAGACACCGCTGGCGCCGACCGCAGATGTCGCGCCGCCGGCCGATCGCTGGAAGGACATAGCAGAACCGGGTACGCCGCTTGCGGCCGGCCTTGACGCCATTGTCGCCCAGGACTCCTCGTTCGACCCCCGGCACTTCCTGTCGGGCGCCCGTAGCGCCTACGAGATGATCGTGCTCGCCTTCGCCAATGGCGACCGCCGCGCGCTGAAGGACCTGCTGTCGAGCGAGGTCTATGAGAGCTTCGAGGCCGTGATCAAGGATCGCGAGAAGCACGAGCAGAAAACCGAAACGCGGTTTGTCTCGATCGACAAGGCCGAGCTCGTGAGCGCGGAAGCCCGCGACCGCGCGGCGCAGCTCACGGTTCGTTTCGTGTCGCAGATGATCTCGGTCACCCGCGACAAGGCCGGCAACATTGTCGATGGCAACGCCGATAAGGTCGCCGATATCACCGATGTCTGGACATTCGCCCGCGACACGAGTTCCCGCGATCCGAACTGGAAGCTGGTTGGCACCGGAAGCGCCGCCTGAAACGCGAAGCCTTGGCCGGCTCGCGTTTGGCGTGATCGCCTTCGCATTGTCGATGGCTCCGCTGGATGCTTCGGCGCGCCAGTCGCGTGCGCACAAGCATCCATCCCCGGCGCCTGCCGTCCGTCACCTCCCGTACCCCGATCTGGAACTGCCGCTTCAGATCAACGGCGGCCAATACGCGCCGGTCGCCTGGTCCGATATCGCCGGCTGGGGCGAGGACGACCACCTCGCTGCCTACAACGCGTTTCGCGTGAGCTGCAAGCCGATCGCGGCTCAAACCAAGCCGCCTGCCGATCCGAAGGCGCTCGGCACGTCGCTGCGTGATCCCTGCCTCATCGCCAGGGGCCTCGAGCTGACCGACGGCGCCAAGGCGAAGGCATTTTTCGAGCTGAGCTTTCTTCCCTTGCGCATCTCGCGGCTTGGCGAGGGCGAGGGGTTCGTCACCGGCTATTATGAGCCGATTGTGGACGGCTCGCTGGAGCAGAACGAAGTCTATAATGTGCCGGTCTATCGCCGGCCTTCCAACCTGTTCGTTCGCGGCACCAGGCAAAGCTCCGCTGGGCTTCCCAACAAGGGCCAGGTGTTTCGCAAGATCGGCCGCCGCAAGCTGGTGCCCTATTACGATCGGGGCGAGATCGAGGACGGCGCGATCGAGGGCCGCGGCCTGGAGATCTGCTGGCTGAAGGAGCAGACCGATCTGCTGTTCTCGCAGATCCAGGGCTCGGCCCGCGTCCTCCTCCCTGATGGCTCGACGATTCGCATCAATTACGATGCGCATAATGGCTACCCCTATACACCGGTCGGCCGCATCCTGATCGAACGCAACATCATCCCGCGGGATCAGATGTCGATGCAGAAGATCCGGGAATGGATGGAGCAGAACCCGGAGGGCGCCAACGAGTTGCGGCGGCAGAACAAGTCCTACGTCTTTTTCCGCGAGGTGCAGCTTTCCGACAAGGACGAGGCGGTCGGCGCGCAGGGCGTGCCGCTGACGCCGGGGCGCTCGATCGCGGTTGACAAGGCGCTGCATGTCTACGGCACGCCGTTCTTCATCGAGGGCGAACTGCCGATCGAATCCGACCGATCGAAGACGCCGTTCCGGAGGTTGATGATCGGGCAGGACACCGGCTCCGCGATCGTGGGACCCGCGCGCGCCGATCTCTATTTCGGGGCCGGCGCGGAGGCGGGCAAGGTTTCCGGCCGGATCCGCCACAATGCGCGTTTCGTCATCCTGGTGCCGAAGAGCCTCGATCCGGCGGCGCGCGGGCGTAAGTTGCCGGTGCCGGATGAGAGGCCGTCGGAGAAGATCGCGAGGCTGTTTCCGCAAACCAACGCATTGAAAGATTCGCCCAGGGAACTGAAGGGCGCTGAGAAGCCTGAGGTCACCGCCGCCATCCAGGCTGAGGCCACAAAGATGGTGCCGCTTCCTGAACCACGGCCCGCCATCGCGCCGGTTTCAACAAAGCCCCAGCAACGCCAGCTCCGCCGCCATCGCTACCACAGATGAAGCGACGGAGTTCGATCCCCGAGATGCCGGTGCCGCCACGGCGCAAGCGCGGCCTGAGCGAGGAGGAACGCGCGCTGTGGGAAAGCGTCGCCAAGCAGGTCAAGCCGCTGCGCAAACGGCACCGCGTGAAGCCTTCAGCCGCGTCGGCGGCAACTGAACCGATCGCCACGCCGAAGCTCGCTGCTTCACCTCGGCACACAGCGCCGCCGCGGATCGTTGTCCCGCCAAAACCGGAGCCGCCGCCGCTGGCGCCGATCGGCCGCCGCGAGCGCTCGCATCTGTCGCGCGGCCGCAAGGAGATCGATGCCCGGCTCGATTTGCACGGCATGACGCAGACACGGGCGCACCGCGCGCTGTTCGGCTTTCTGCAGCGCGCCCATCATGACGGGCTGACCTTCGTGCTCATCATTACCGGCAAGGGCAAGATCGGGTCCGAATCCGAACGCGGCGTGCTGCGCCGCCAGGTTCCGCAATGGCTGGGGCTGCCGGAATTCCGCTCGCTGGTGGTCGGCTTCGAGGAAGCCCACATCGGCCATGGCGGCGAGGGCGCCTTGTACGCCCGGGTGCGGCGGGCGCGATTCTAGAACGGGCGCACGTTTTACGGCGCGCCGAGACGGTCTCGTTACAGAATAAACCGGCTCAAGTCGGCATTCTTGGCGAGGTCGCCGACATGCTTCTGCACGTAGTCGGCGTCGACCTTGATGGTTTCGCCATGGCGATCCGGCGCGGCAAAGGAGATGTCGTCGAGCACGCGCTCCATCACCGTCTGCAGGCGCCGCGCGCCGATGTTCTCCACCGTCGAATTGACGGCGACCGCGACATCGGCGAGCGCGTCGATGGCGCCGTCGGTGATGTCGAGCGTCACGCCTTCGGTCTGCATCAGCGCGACATATTGCTTGATCAGGGACGCCTCCGGCTCGGTCAGGATGCGGCGCATGTCGTCGCGCGTCAGCGCTTCCAACTCGACGCGGATCGGCAGGCGGCCCTGCAGTTCCGGCAACAGGTCCGAGGGCTTTGCGATATGGAACGCGCCCGAGGCGATGAACAGGATGTGGTCGGTCTTGACCGCGCCGTGCTTGGTCGAGACCGTGGTGCCTTCGATCAGGGGCAGCAGGTCGCGCTGCACGCCTTCACGCGAGACGTCGCCGCCGCTGCGGCCGTCGCGCACGCAGATCTTGTCGATTTCGTCGAGGAACACGATGCCGTTGTTCTCGACGGCGTTGATGGCTTCCAGCACCAGCTGATCGCTGTCCAGCAGCTTGTCGGATTCCTCGTTGACGAGAAGCTCGTGCGAGCCTTCGACCGTCAGCCGGCGGGTCTTGGTTCGGCCGCCCATCTTGCCGAAGATATCGCCGATCGAGATGGCGCCCATCTGCGCGCCGGGCATGCCCGGAATCTCGAACATCGGCATGCCGCCGGACGATTGCGTCTCGATCTCGATTTCCTTGTCGTTGAGTTCGCCGGCGCGCAGCTTCTTGCGGAAGGAATCGCGGGTGGCGGGGCTCGACGCCGGACCGACCAGCGCATCCAGTACGCGTTCCTCGGCGGCCTGCTGCGCGCGGGCCTGCACGTCCTTGCGCTTGCGCTCGCGCATCTGCACGATCGCGACCTCGACGAGGTCGCGGATGATCTGCTCGACGTCGCGACCGACATAGCCGACTTCAGTGAACTTGGTTGCTTCGACCTTGAGGAAGGGCGCGGCGGCAAGTTTTGCAAGTCGCCGCGCGATCTCGGTCTTGCCGACGCCGGTCGGCCCGATCATCAGGATATTTTTCGGCAGCACCTCTTCGCGCAGGCTGCCGGTGAGCTGCAGCCGCCGCCAGCGGTTGCGCAGCGCGATCGATACCGCACGCTTGGCATCGGCCTGTCCGACAATGAAGCGGTCGAGTTCGGAGACGATTTCACGGGGAGAAAAGTCGGTCATTTGTTCTAGCTAGGGTTCGAATGTCGTGAGGGCAAGGCGCAATGCGAAGGCACTAGATGATCGGTGGGCCGCTTTGCCAAGCTTTAATCGCCTCGATGGGGTGAATCAGCATGATGATGTTGAGCGTCAGATTGTCGCGAATATGGAGCAACAGCACGAACTCGAACAGGAGCGCCAGCGCCACGGTGACAGCAACCGGAAGCCATTTCGCCAGCAGGAAGCCACCGATCATGGCAAAATTATCGGAGATCGAATTGACGATGGTATCGCCGAAATAATCCAGCGAGATCGTGCCGGCGCGGTAGCGGTCGATGATCCAGTTCGAGTTCTCGACCAGTTCCCAGCCGCCTTCGACCAGCATGGCGAGGATCAGGCGGCCCTGCCAGGCAAGGCGGGGGAACGCCAGAAATGCAGCGCCGTAGAACAGGAAGCCGTGCAGGATGTGCGACAGCGTGTACCAGTCGGCGATGTGCTGGGAATTCTCCGAGCTGAGAACTGTGCCGTGCCAGAGCTTGACATAACCGCAGGCGCAGATCGGCAGGCGCCCCATGGCGTACAGGATGGCCGCCTGCAGCACCAGGATGCCGGCCCCGATCAAAACCCAGTGCAAGTTTGTGACACCGGCGATCGGGGATTTTCCGGCGACGTTCTCGGCGGTCATGCGTTGCGAACCATCAATAAAGCGGGGCCATCGGGCGTATCGACCATACCAGCTTTCTCAAATCCAGCTTCTCGTAGGCCCGAACCGATCGGCAGCTTCCCTCAGAGCGTTTCGATCGTGACGTTGCGGTTGGTGTAGACGCAGATGTCGGCGGCGATATCGAGCGCGCGGCGGACGATGGTCTCGGCGTCCTTGTCGGTATCGACGAGCGCGCGGGCGGCGGCCAGCGCATAGTTGCCGCCGGAGCCGATCGCCATCACGCCCGCTTCCGGCTCCAGCACGTCGCCGGTTCCGGTCAGCACCAGCGACACGTCCTTGTCGGCGACGATCATCATCGCCTCCAGCCGGCGGAGGTAGCGATCGGTCCGCCAGTCCTTGGCGAGTTCGACCGCCGCGCGGGTCAATTGGCCGGGATACTGCTCGAGCTTGCTTTCCAGCCGCTCGAACAGGGTGAAGGCGTCGGCGGTGGCCCCGGCAAAGCCGCCGATGACGTCGCCCTTGCCGATCTTGCGGACCTTTTTGGCGTTGGCCTTGATGACGGTCTGGCCGATGGAGACCTGGCCGTCGCCGCCGATGACCACCTTGCCGCCCTTTCGGACCGTCAAAATCGTGGTGCCGTGCCAGATCGGCAGATTATTCTCGGATGCTTGCATGGATTGTCCTCGTTCCCGTCAGATTTAGGGGCTGGCGGGGTGGGTTACAATCGCGGGATTCCGGTCACCATGCGCCCAAGATCACCCCCTCGACGTCATCCCGCAGTAGCGAAGGCGACATCGGCCTGTTACAAGGGCCGCGTTTTCGGCCCCAGACGGCCAAAGGGAAGCAGATTTCATGCGCACGGCGTCCATCAAGCGCAAGACCAAGGAAACCGACATCGAGGTGGCGGTTAACCTCGACGGGTCAGGCGTATCCAGGGTTTCGACCGGGATTGGCTTCTTCGACCACATGCTCGACCTGCTGGCCCGGCATTCCCGCATCGACATCACGGTGAAGGCGGACGGCGACCTTCATGTCGACCACCACCACACCACCGAGGACGTCGGCATTGCACTCGGGCAGGCCGTGAAACAGGCGCTCGGCCCCATGGCCGGCATCACCCGCTATGCCTCGATCCATATGCCGATGGACGAGACGTTGTCGCGCGTCGTGATCGACATTTCGGGCCGGCCGGTCCTGGTCTTCAAGGTCGAATTCCCGCGCGACAAGGTGGGTCAGTTCGACACCGAGCTGGTCCGCGAGTGGTTCAACGCCTTCACCATCAACGCCGGCGTGACTTTGCACGTCGAGACCTTATATGGCGAGAACAGCCATCATATCGCCGAGTCCTGCTTCAAGGGCCTGGCAAGGGCGCTCCGTGCCGCGGTTGCGATCGATCCGCGCGCGGCGGGCGAGGTGCCTTCCACCAAGGGTCAGCTCGGCGGCTGATTTCCTGTTCGCGTTCTCGTCCGCGGCGGAGAGTTACGATGCGGGTCTACACAGTGCATGCCCCCGTGGCCAGCGGCGCCGATCTCGCGGCGGCCGACAAGTTCGTCTTCGTCCGTGACGGCTTCCATTTCTGGGCGGCGGCGGCGACAGTGATCTGGCTGCTCTGGCATCGGCTGTGGCTGGTGCTGCTCGGCTGGATTGCCCTGACGCTTGCGATCAATTTCGGCATGGGCGCGCTTGGCGCCAGCCGCAGCACCATCCTGACGGTCGACGTTCTCGTCGCCATCCTGATGGGCTTTGAAGCCGCCAGCCTGCGGCGCTGGACGCTGTCGCGGCGCAAATGGCGGCAGGTCGATATCGTGGTCGCCGACGATATCGAAGCCGCCGAGCGCCGCTTCTTCGATCGCTGGACCGCCCGGCAGCGCGGACTCTCCAACGACCAATCCGCGGTCGATCGCGGCGCGCCGCCGCCGACCCGCAACGTTCCGGGCCAACCGTTCTCGAAGCCACCGCCGCCGCTGCCGCAGGGCGGCATCATCGGCCTGTTTCCGGAAGCGGGAGCACCGCGATGAGCGTTGCGATCGTCGATTACGGCTCCGGCAACCTGCACTCGGCCGCGAAGGCGTTCGAGCGCGCCTCGCGGAGCCTGGAAGAGCCGCAGAAGATCATGGTGACGCGCGATCCGGAGACCGTGTTTCGCGCCGATCGCATCGTGCTTCCCGGCGTCGGCGCCTTCGCCGATTGCCGGCGGGGCCTCGATGCGGTCGACGGCATGCTCGAGGCGATGACCGAAGCGGTGCGCGTCAAGGCGCGGCCGTTCTTCGGCATCTGCGTCGGCATGCAGCTGATGGCGACGCGCGGCAAGGAGCATGTCACGACCGACGGCTTCAACTGGATCGCAGGCGACGTCGAGAAGATTTCGCCGCGCGAGGAAAACCTGAAGATCCCGCACATGGGCTGGAACACGCTCGACCTCGTGCGCGAGCATGAGGTGCTGGAGCGCCTGCCGCTCGGGCCGAAAGGCCGCCACGCCTATTTCGTGCATTCCTATCACCTCAACGCCACCAACGAGGCCGACGTACTGGCGCGCGCCGACTACGGCGGGCCGGTGACCGCGATCGTGGGCAAGGACACCGCGATCGGCACGCAGTTTCACCCCGAGAAAAGCCAGCGCTTCGGCCTGGCTTTGATCTCGAATTTCCTGAAGTGGAAGCCGTGATCCTCTTTCCTGCCGTCGACCTGAAAAACGGCCAGTGCGTGCGCCTCGAACAGGGCGACATGGCGCGTGCGACCGTGTTCAACCTCGATCCCGCGGCGCAGGCGCGCGCCTTCGCCGAACAAGGGTTCGAATATCTGCACGTCGTCGATCTCGACGGCGCCTTTGCCGGCAAGCCGATGAATGCCCATGCCGTCGAGGCGATGTTGAAGGCGGTCACCATGCCGGTGCAGCTCGGCGGCGGCATCCGCGACCTTGCGACCGTGGAAGCCTGGCTCGACAAGGGCATCGCGCGCGTGATCATTGGCACGGCTGCGGTGCGCGACCCGGAACTGGTGAAGGGCGCGGCGAAAAGATTTCCTGGCCGCGTCGCCGTCGGGCTCGATGCCCGCGACGGCAAGGTCGCCGTCGAAGGCTGGGCCGAGACCTCGCAGGTGACGGCGCTGGAGATCGCGCAACGGTTCGAGGATGCCGGCGTCGCCGCCATCATCTTCACTGATATCGCGCGCGACGGCCTGCTGAAGGGCCTCAATCTCGACGCGACGATCGCATTGGCCGAGCGCATCTCGATCCCTGTAATCGCCTCCGGCGGCTTCGCTTCGATCGAGGACGTCAAGGCGCTGCTGGAGCCGCGCGCCAAAAAGCTCGCCGGCGCCATTGCCGGCCGAGCGCTCTACGACGGCCGGCTCGATCCCGCTGCGGCGCTGGCGCTGATCCGCGCCGCGTAGAGCCATGGCCAGAACCATGGCTCTGCCTCTTATTTTTACGCGTTTTCTTCACGCGAACCGGTAGCCACTTCGCTGGAAAACGCTTTGGGAGTGTTGTCATGTTCAAGGTTCGCGTGATCCCCTGTCTCGACGTCAAGGATGGCCGCGTCGTCAAGGGCGTCAATTTCGTCGACCTGCGCGACGCCGGCGATCCCGTCGAAGCGGCGATCGCGTATGATGCGGCGGGCGCCGACGAACTGTGCTTCCTCGATATCACCGCCACCCACGAGAACCGCGGCACCATGCTCGATGTCGTACGGGGGACGGCCGAGGCC
>DAIMKE010000043.1:0-11223 GCA_036721875.1 Bradyrhizobium sp.
CCGTTCAATGCGCGGCTGGCCGATGGCGTCGTGATCGCGGCGACCGAGGCTGGCCTCGATCCTGAACAATATTTGCAGCGAGGCTTTGCCGCCGTCTGGGAGGATCAACTCAACCTGGCCGATCCCGCAACGATTGTGAAACTGGCCGCCGAATCGGGATTGCCCGGCGAGCGATTGGTGGAGCGATCGGGATCCGACGAGATCAGCGCGGCCTACGAGCGGAACCGGCAGGATGCGCTGGCCGCCGACGTGTTCGGCTCGCCGGTGTACGTGCTGGATGGCGAGGTATTCTGGGGGCAGGACCGCATCGAATTGCTTGCCGATGCGTTGAAGTCCGGCCGCGGGCCCTATAGCTCAAAGGTCTAGCGAAGGAGCAGGAGCGCGGGATCGCGCTCCGCGCGCCTTGAAAGCGCCCCGACGGTTGAGGAAACCGCTACTGTCCTGAGGCGGGAGCAAGCCCATGCGCACAGCAAAATCATCCCCGACATCCGCAGCCATTCTCATGCTGGCGTTGACCTTCGCGTGTGACGTTCCTGCGCTCGCAGGCCCGATGCCGGAGACCGAGAACGGTCGCTACGCGTTGTCGCCGGCCGGCGACGGCGTGCTTCGGCTCGACACCAGGACGGGCGCGGTGTCGACCTGCAATAATTCGGGCGCGGGCTGGGCTTGCTATGCCGTGCCCGACGAACGTGCGGCGATGGATTCCGAAATCGGCCGACTGCAGGCCGACAACGAACGGCTAAGGGTCGACAATGAGAAGCTCAAGAAGGAACTCGCCGAGCGTGAGCCCACTGTCTCAGGCAAGATCGAGGAGCCGCTGCCGAAATCGGACTCGCTGAAGAAGAGCGAGCCGAAGGTGGCCGAGGGCGAGCGCAAGATCGAGATCCCACTGCCGAGCGACCGCGACATGGACCGCGTGATGTCGTTCCTGGAGCAGGCGTGGCGGCGATTGATCGAAATGGCGAACCGGCTGCAGCGCGACACCAACAGCGGCAAGATCTGATAGCCTCATGGTGAGGAGCGCGTCTTCGCGCGTCTCGAACCATGAGTCTGTATGGCTTGGTGCCCCGAACACATCCTTCGAGACGGCGCTTCGCGCCTCCTCAGGATGAGGGCAGTGGATGGATTGACGCTCGATGACAGCATCCAAGTATTTCTTCCGCACGGAAGCTACGTCCGTTGCCGCCACCTCCGTCGTGTCCTCGCTGCTGACCGTGGAGACGTCCGGCGTGGGCTTTACCGACCTCACCGCGGAGGTGGCGAAGTTCGTGGCTGAGGCGCACGCACGCGAAGGTGCGGTGACGCTGTTCATCCGACATACGTCGGCGTCGCTGACGATCCAGGAGAACGCCGATCCGACCGTGCTGGTCGACCTGACGACGGCTCTGGACCGGCTGGCGCCCGAGAATGCCGGATGGCGCCACGACACCGAGGGGCCGGATGACATGCCGGCGCACATCAAGACCATGCTCACCGCAACCTCGCTGCATGTGCCGGTGCTGGGCCGTGCGCTCGCGTTGGGAACGTGGCAGGCGATCTACCTCATCGAGCATCGCGCGCGGCCGCACCGGCGCGAGGTCGTGCTGCAATTCGTCGGCGCCACGAATTGAGACCTGCAAAAGCAAAGCCGGCCGCGAATGGTTTCGCGGCCGGCTTGTCGTGCGGGCTCGGGGGGCGGGCGCTTGCGGCGCCCTGCCGGAGCCTACTTGGTGATGTCGACGTCCTTGGTCTCGGGCAGGAAGAAGAACCCGACGACGACGGTGATCGACGCGAAGATGATCGGATACCAGAGGCCTGCGTAGATATCGCCGGTCGAGGCCACGATCGCGAAGGCGGTCGCCGGCAACAATCCGCCGAACCAGCCGTTGCCGATGTGATAGGGCAGCGACATCGAGGTGTAGCGGATCTTGGTCGGGAACAGTTCGACCAGCATCGCCGCGATCGGCCCGTAGACCATGGTGACGAAGAGCACCAGGATGAACAGCAGCCCGATGATCGCCGCAACCTGCGGCCTGAAGATATCGAACGGATTCGACATCTTCACGATCTGGGCGTCGCCGGCCTTCGGGTAGCCTGCAGCCTGCACCGCCGCCAGCACCTGCGGGTTCGATGCCGCGGCCGTGTAAGGCACATCCTTGCCATTGACGACGACCTTCACCCCGGAACCTGCCGGGCCATAGGTGGTCGAGTACTTGACCGACTGCTGCGAGAGGTAGGCGCGGGCGGTATCGCATGGCGCCGTGAAGACACGGGTACCGACCGGGTTGAACAGATCGCCGCAGCCCTTCGGATCGGCCACGACCTCGACCTTGACCGTCTCGATGGCCTTCTCCAGCGCCGGGTTGGCATTGGTGGTGATCATCTTGAAGATCGGGAAGAAGGTCAGCGCCGCGATCAGGCAGCCGCCCAGGATGATCGGCTTGCGGCCGATCTTGTCGGACAGGACGCCGAACACGATGAAGAAGCCGGTGCCGAGCAGCAGCGACCAGGCGATCAGCAGGTTGGCGGTGTAGCCGTCGACCTTCAGGATCGATTGCAGGAAGAACAGCGCGTAGAACTGGCCGGTGTACCAGACCACGCCCTGGCCCATCACGCCGCCGACCAGGGCGATGATGACGATCTTGGCGTTGCTCCAGTTGGCGAAGGCTTCGGTCAGCGGGGCCTTGGAGCCCTTGCCCTCGTCCTTCATCTTCTGGAACACCGGTGATTCATTCAGCTTCAGCCGGATGACGACGGACACGCCGAGCAGCACCACCGATAGCAGGAACGGAATGCGCCAGCCCCAAGCGGCGAACTCGGTCTCGCCGAGGATGGTTCGGGTAAACAGGATCACCAGCAACGACAGGAACAAGCCGAGCGTCGCGGTGGTCTGGATGAACGAGGTGTAGTACCCGCGTTTGCCGTGTGGCGAATGTTCGGCCACGTAAGTCGCCGCGCCGCCGTACTCACCGCCGAGCGCGAGACCCTGCAGCAGGCGCAGACCGATCAGGATGATCGGCGCGGCGATACCGATGGTGGCGGCGTTGGGCAGCAGGCCGACGATGAAGGTCGACAGGCCCATGATCAGGATGGTGACGAGGAAGGTGTATTTGCGTCCGACGATGTCGCCGACGCGGCCGAACACGATGGCGCCGAACGGGCGAACCAGGAAGCCGGCGGCAAACGCCAGCAGCGCGAAGATATCGCGGGTGGCCGGCGGGTAGGCCGAGAAGAACTGTGCGCCGATGATGCTGGCGAGAGACCCGTAGAGGTAGAAATCATACCATTCGAAAACGGTGCCAAGCGACGATGCGAAGATGACGAAGCGTTCGTCCTTCGTCATCCCCTTGGGCTTGCCGGACGTAACAGCCATTGTGGACATTTTGAATCGCTCCCCAATTGTTCTTGATGTCGAATTTGTGTTCGCGTCATAACGACGCGCAAAATTCCACGGCCTCCCCCTACATGTTCGGAAAGCTCGCCCCAATAGTACTTTCGGCTTGAACCGACTGCCCGACGTTTCGCACACAGTGACGAGGTCGGTCGGCGCGCTCGTTCCGATCGGAAGGGTTAACGCGAAAACGCGTTATCGCGTAACGACGTAACGGCGAAGACATTTTCGCAATCGAATCCGGAACTGCAAACTCCCTGCGGTCGGCCGTCTAGACTAAAGTCCTAAGCGTCGACGAGCGAAAAAAGCAGCGCGATGGTCAACATCACAATGGATATCAGCGCCGTCCATTGCGCGAACTGCAAGTATATTTCCCGCATGAGAGTTGAAATCGTCTGCTGCGCGTAGGCCTGGGGCGGACGGCGCTCCTTGGGAAGGTAGAGCCACATCTCGGTGCGGCGATGATCCTTGGTCCGGGCTTCATGGGCCTTCAGCATCAGCACCAGCGTCATCACGATTGTCAGAAAGCCTCCCGCCTGAAAGGCGGAACGCGGAAGGAAGGACAATGCGATCATCACGCAAAAAATGGCGAGGGACGCGAACCCGCAGGCGCGCAGCACCGTTTCATAGGCAATCCGGCGCATCTCTTCCATGATCCGCCACGCTCTCACAAACACCGGAGGCGGAGCGTAGCGCCAAGGTTTCATCCTCTCAACCTCGGAACCGGGGGTCAGAGGCCGATCCTGAGAAAGTTACCGGCCGCCGGCAGCGCCAGCAGCGCGGTTGCGGCAAGCCAGATCCAGAGCGAAACGTCGGTCGATTCCGATGCGCCGGTGGCACGCTCGTAGAGCGCCGCCGGAATTCCGCCCAGGATGATCGTGGCGGTCGATACCATCAGCGAGGCGAACATCAGCGTCAGCGGCAGGCTGCCGAACAGCAAGGGGCTGGCAAACGACTGGACATACAGCAGCGCAAAAATCAGCCAGAGCTGGTTGAAGATGCCGTTGATCATTCCGAAGAAGGCGATGCCGACAAAATAGAAGGTCCTGTTCATGGTGCCGCTCCGGAAATCCGCGGGGCGAGATTCAGCAGCAGCAGCGTGTAGTGAAGGATGACGCGCAGCCAGAACATCCAGACGAAGCCGAACAGCCACACCACCGCGGGGGCGGTGACCTTTGGTGTCATGACCGAGATGACGGCGATCACGGGGTCGGTGATCCGGCAAAAGAATCGCCAGATGTAGTTCGGTGAATCCGCGTCGACCATCAGGCCGAGCAGGAACCGGCCGAGCATCGTGTACATCAGTGCCGCAAGAATGAAGTTCGGCAGGTGGAAGTACCAGTAGGCGAGCAGTGAAGCTGTATTGTCCAAATTCGACTCCTGCAGTGCTTCAGCGATCGGCAGACCGGCAGTGAGGGCGAGATCCTGACTTCGCACGACAATGGCAAGCGCGGACTCTTCCGGCAAGCGACGTCATCGCCTCACCCCAACAAAACGGGGCCCCAAAAGGGCCCCGTTTGCCGACACGTGTCTCGTCGTATTCTCAGGCCGTCTTCTCTTCGAGCACCGTCCTGCCTCGCGGCTTCCGGATGTCGTCGACATAGGCCTGCATCTCGGCAGAGGGCTCCTTGCCCAGCTTGCTGACGATGTAGATGACGGCGAACCCGAGCGGCGCTCCCAACAACCCGCAGGCGATGTTGGTGAGATTGAACCAGCCGACCTTGTTGGCGAGCGGATGAGCCAGTGTGGGCCAGCTTTCCATGGCGTTGGGTAACGCCATGGCCTTGGCGATATCGACCAGCGGCGCTCCCGTCACAGGGTTCAATAGCGACGTCATGCCGAAATACTTCACGCCGGCGCCCGGGAAGTAGCGGGTCGTCACGAGATAGAACAGGCAAAGTCCGAAGCCTGCTATGATGCCGCAGACCGCGCCCGTTGCCGTCGCCCGCTTCCACCAGACCCCCATCACGAGGGCAGGGAAATTGCCCGCCATTGCCAGCGAGAATGCCCAGCCGACCATTGCCAGGATATCCCCGGGCTTGGTAGCGGCCGTCGCGGCCGCGACCACGGCGACGACCAGCAGCAGCACGCGGGCGATCATCAGCCGGCGCACCGTCGGCGCGTTGGGGTCGATCATCTTGTAGTAGACGTCGTGCGACAACGCGTTGGCGATGGCGAGCAGCAGCCCGTCTGCGGTGGACAGCGCGGCGGCGAGACCGCCGGCGGCGACAAGGCCCGAGATCACGTATGGAAGGCCCGCGATCTCCGGGGTGGAGAGCACGATCACGTCCGTGTTGATCACGAAGTCCTGTAGCCGAACCACGCCGGGATGGCCGGCGATCGCCTTGCACGCGGCGATAACGGCATCGATGCTACTTGCGTTCTTGCCGCAGATCTGGATCAGCCCGAGTTCGCCCCAGTTGAACAGCCAGGGACGAATGGAGGTCAGATCCCGCCCGATGATGTTGGTGTAGACCTCCAGCTTCGAGAACGCCGCGTAGGCCGGCGCCGAGAAGTACAGCAGGAAGATGAACAGCAGCGACCAAGCGACGGACTGGCGTGCTTCACGCACCGAGGGGGTGGTGAAGTAACGCATCAGGATGTGCGGCAGCGAAGCGGTGCCGACCATCATGCACATGATGATGGCAAAGAAGTTCAGCGGCGTGTAGTTGATGAAGGGCTGGATGTGCGGCTTCAGGTTGGCGATGGTCGCGAGGCCGGCCGACACCATTTGCTGTTCGCGTGCCGTGATGTCTGCGATCGCCTGTCCGTAGGTCAATTGCGGAATAGGCAATCCATATTTTGCGGTGGACAGGATCACGATCGGCGTCAGATAGGCGATGATCAGCACGATGTATTGCGCCACCTGCGTCCAGGTCACCGCCCGCATGCCGCCCAGCATCGAACAGACCAGAATGCCGACCAGTCCGGCGAAAACCGCAATCTCGAACTGCATCCCGAGGAATCGCGAGGCGATCAGGCCGGTGCCGTAGATCTGCGCCGTCACATACGTGAAGGAGCAGGCCACCAGCACGATCACGCCCAGCGCGCGGGCAAAGTTGCCGCCATACCTGAATGCCAGGAAGTCGGGCACGGTATAGGCGCCGAACTTTCGCAGGTACGGCCCGATCAGGATCGACACCAGCACGAAGCCGCCGGTCCATCCGAGCACCCATGCGAGGCCATCGTAGCCGAGCAGGAACAGCGTGCCGGCCATGCCGACAAAGGAAGCCGCCGACATCCAGTCGGCGCCGGTCGCCATGCCATTGTAAAGCGCCGGCACGCTGCGGCCGGCCACGTAGTACTCGGAGACCTGCGCCGTTCGCGACAGAACGCCGATGATGGCGTAGACGGCAAGCGTGAAGAACACGAACAGGTAACCGAGGATCTTGTTCGGAACGCCCATCTGCTCGAGCACCGCGAGCAAAATGACGAAGGCGAGAAAGCCGCCGGTGTAGATGCCGTAGACCCGCCCCAGGTTGTTGAGAAAGTCTGAGCCGCCTGCAGATTTGGTAGCCATGTCCGTCCCCCTCAATCTTCCTCGGCAAAGCCGAATTCGCGGTCGATCTTGTCCTGCTGCCTCGCGAAGAGGAACAGCATGACGACGAAGACGATCAACGAGCCCTGCGCGGCCATGTAGAAGCCGAGCGGGAAGTTGAGGATCGGGAGGGTGATAGCATTGAGCGGTTTCACGAACATGTGGATGACGAAACCGAAGAAGAACCATACGGCCAGATGGGTGAACATCAGGCGCGAGGTCTTTGCCCAGTGGGCTTCTTCTCGCTGCTTCAGGTCTTTGCTGTCAGGCATGGGCTGCATTTCCTCTCAATGTCCCGGCGCTCGCGCCGGGCAAAAATGATCGAGGGGAATGCAATCCCTTCATGCGGCGCCCCCTCATTGCCGCGACTTCACCCGGTCTTGCGCCGGGTTAGAGTCAACGAAGGGTAGCATCTGAGTCGGTTCCACCTCGATAATACTTTGGGAGCAAAAGCATGCTGCAACTGCTAACGGCGTGGCGGCCTTGCCTATGCGTGCGGACTTGGCAAACGCGGGATAGACTGTCGAACTATCCCGGACCATCTGGCAGGAAACACCGCGATGAAGCTCTTCGATAAATTGTTTCGCCCGCGTCCGCCGATTCGGGACCTCGCGGCACTTGCTGACTTCATCGACGCGCAATCGGCCTTCATCGTACAGAAGGGAATCTACGAATATTCGCGCGCCCGCGCAGGCCACTACGCCAAGGTGCTGTTTGCCGAAAAGGAATTCGCCGAGGCCGTCGAGCGCGCCCGCTGGCAGGCCTTTCCGCTCGGTCTTGCAATGGTGGGCGAAATGGTCGAGGGCGCGTTGGCCTCTCAGCTCGGGTTGCCGCGCCGCGAAACGCTCGACCGGCTGATACCCGTCGTCCTTTCGGTGCTCGATCGCTATCCCGTTCCGCCATCGATCGGCGAGGAGGCGTGGCTTGTGGCGCGCGGCGAGCTGGCGCATCGGCTCGATCTGGCCGGAGGACACGCCCCCAAACGGGTGATGGACATCCCCGAACCGGTGGCGGAGGCCTATTTTGACATGATGCCGATCCACGAAAAGCTGCGCGGCCGGGACTTTCAGACCACGCGAAATTACCTCCGCGTCAGCCTGTGCAATATCTACGACGAATTGATCTCGCGCATGGACAGAGCGGCGCTGCAACGGGCATTGACCACGGATGCCGCGGCCTGACGTTTTCGATTGATTGCGTTTCTGCCGGCAGGGGGAAGCGATGGAGAGGACGAGTGGCGTCGCGCCGCTTTTGTCGATCGACGCCGTCGTCATCGATACCGAGACCACCGGGCTCGATCCGCGCAAGGCGCGGGTGATCGAACTCGCCGGCGTGCGATTGCAGGCCGGAAAACTGACGGACGGCTCCCAGTTCCGTCAATTGCTGCGACCGGCCGGTGAATCGATCCCGGCCGAGACGACGCGCATTCATGGCATCGACAACGCCATGGTCGCGGAAGCGCCGTTGTTCGCCGAGGTCTGGCCGCGCTTCAGTGCGTATCTCGGCCAGGCCGTGGTGATCGGACACACGGTCGGCTTCGATCTTGCCATGCTCAAGCGTGAATGCGAACTGGCCGGTCTGCCTTGGGTTCGGCCGCGAACGCTCGACACGCGGCTGCTGGCGCAGATCGCCGCGCCGGAACTGGCCGGGCCACGCGCTGGAGAAGCTCGCCGCCTGGCTTGGTGTCGATGTCATCGAGCGCCATTCCGCGCTCGGCGATGCGGCAACCACCGCGCGGGTATTCCTGGCATTGGTGCCGAAGCTGCGCGACCGCGGCATCCGCACCGTTGCCGAGGCCGAGCGCGCCTGCCTTGCCCTCACTTCCGTACTCGACGATCAGGCGCGGAGCGGCTGGGTAGAGGCCGTCGAAGCGCCGGCGCGGGTCGATGCGGAGCGGACGCTGCGACGCTTCGACAGCTATGCCTACCGGCATCGCAATCGCGACATCATGCGCAAGCCACCGGTCTTCGTGGAAGCCGGTACGTCGGTTCACGCAGCGCTGGCGCGGTTGTCAGATGAGCGAATATCCGCCGTCTATGTTGGGCCGGCTGCCGTTTCCGGAAGCCTCAAGGCCGTGGATACCGGCATCGTCACCGAGCGCGACCTGCTGCGTGCGATCGCAAGGTCCGGCGCGGCCGCGCTCGAGTTGCCGGTCGGGCAGATCATGAGCAGGCCGCTCGCTGCGGTCCCGGCGGATGCCTTCGTCTATCGCGCCATCGGCCGCATGAATCGCCTCAAGACTCGCCATCTCGGCGTTGTCGACGAATCCGGCAGCGTGGTCGGCGCCTTGTCTGCGCGCGACCTGCTTCGTCTGCGCGCAGGCGAGGCGATATCGCTCGGCGACGAGATCGACGAGGCGGCGGATGCGCAGGCGCTGGCGCTGGCGTGGGCGAAGCTGCCTCAGGTTTCGGATTCGCTGCGGGCGGAGGACCTCTCCGGCCGGGACATTGCGGAGGTGATTTCCCGAGAACTCGGCGCACTCACCAGGCAGGCCGCGGTGATCGCGGAGCGGATCATGCGGGAGCGGGGCGAGGGCGATCCGCCATGCCGTTACGCCATGATCGTTCTTGGATCGGCCGGCCGCGGCGAAAGCCTGTTGGCCATGGACCAGGACAATGCCCTGATATTCGAACGCGGCGATCCTGATGGCAGCGAGGATCGCTGGTTCGCGGCATTCGGGGCCTTGGTCGCAGATATCCTCCACGAGGTCGGGGTGCCCTATTGCAAGGGCGGAGTCATGGCGAAGAACGCGCCCTGGCGCGGCTCGGTCGCAACCTGGCAGAGCCGCATCGATCACTGGATTGCGCGCTCGAATCCCAACGACCTGCTTTCCGTTGACATCTTCTTCGACATGCGCGCCGTCTGCGGCGACGGCGGTCTCGCCGTCGCCGTGCGGCGCGCTGCCTTTGCCGCAGCCGAGGGGCAGGCCGCGTTCGCCAAGCTTCTGGTCGAGGGGATCAGCGTTCCCAGGAGCGTGGGATTTTTTGGCGGCATCCGCACCGAGCATGGCCGCATCGATCTGAAGCGGTCCGGACTGTTCAGCGTGGTTTCGGCTGCGCGCGCCATGGCGATCCGCTACGGCGTGATGGAACGATCGACGCCGGCCCGGCTTGCCGGCGTGAAGGCGTTGCTTCACGCCGGCGCAGCGGATCTGGATGCGGTCGGCGAGGCGCATGGCGTCTTTCTCGATCTGATCCTGTCGCAGCAGATCGAAGACATCTCCCACGGCACATCGCCTTCCAATGCGGTCGTGGTGAAGCGGCTGTCGGCCCGCGACCAGGAGCGTCTGCGCTCGGCGCTCGAAGCGGTGGCATGCGTCGACCAATTGGTCCGCGATGTCCTGTTCAAGGGTTGAGGCCGACCGCGCCATTGTGCGACGCACAAGAGTGGGGTTAACCGCTTCTGCGCAAGGCGATATTTGCGCCTTGCATGCGGAGGCCGGGCGGGGGACAATTGACCTTGCTCGCCGGACCGTGTGCCGTCATGGGCTGTTGCAACCTCGCACAAGAAGTAAATGACAGCCGTCACCAATACTCACCTCGTCATCGCCGATGACCATCCGCTGTTCCGCGATGCATTGCGGCAGGCGGTTGCTAGCGTGGTGGCGTCGGCGATGGTCAGCGAGGCCGGCTCGTTCGACGATCTCACTGCGCTGCTCGAGCGCGATTCGGACATCGACCTGATCCTGCTCGATCTCACCATGCCTGGGATCTCCGGCTTTTCCGGCCTGATCTATCTGCGCGCCCAATATCCGGCGATTCCGGTGGTCATCGTGTCCGCGAGCGACGATGCCGGAACGATCCGCCGTTCGCTCGATTTCGGCGCTTCGGGTTTCATTCCCAAGCGCTTTGGTGTCGAGACGTTGCGCAACGCCATCATGAAGGTGATGGAGGGCGACGTCTGGGTTCCGCCGGATACCGATCTCTCCGCGGTCAACGATCCCGACATGACGCGGCTGCGCGACCGGCTGGTGACGCTGACACCGCAGCAGGTGAGGGTGCTGATGATGCTGTCGGAGGGTCTGCTCAACAAGCAGATCGCCTACGAGCTCGGCGTGTCGGAAGCGACCATCAAGGCGCACGTCTCGGCGATCCTGCAAAAGCTCGGCGTCGAAAGCCGCACGCAAGCCGTGATCGCCGCCGCGAAAATCGCCGGCGGCGACTGGCGCCAGGGCACGCCGCCGGGTTAACCGCACATCTCTCCGCTGTCATTCCGGGGCGCGCCTCTTCTACTCGGCCGCCGCCACCATCTGCTGCGTGCGCCACTGGCCGAGCAATGCGCGGAGCGAGGCAGGTTTGACCGGCTTGTTGAGGAT